>DAIDJK010000329.1 GCA_027450225.1 Bryobacterales bacterium
GCGGCCGCGCGCTCCGGCGCAGCCAGTTCATCGAAAGCATAGTCGCGAATTCGTTCGCGGTCGCATCCGGATTCCGTCATTTCTTGCCTCTTTTGTTTGCCGGAGCCAGCTCTTCCTTGAGCAGATCGAGCGCGGTGTAGAACCGGGATTTGATGGTGGAAACCGGCGCGCCCAGGATTTCGGCCATCTCCTCGAACTTGAATCCCTGATAAACCTTCAGAACGACGGTCTCGCGTTGCTCGGCGGTCAGACGGTCGAGAGCGGCCGTCACCGCCAGCGAGAGATCGAGCGCAATACCCGGCGCCGCCTCGCGGTCCGCCAGCGCTTCGGCGTGCTCATGCGGTTCCGGGCGCCGCCTGCGGAACTCCGAATACGCTTCGTTATGGGCGATGCGAAACAGCCACGGGCCGAAGCGCGCCGGATTGTCCAGCTTGCGAATATTCTGATAGGCCTTCAAGAAAACGTCCTGGCTAAGGTCGAGTGAATCGTCCGGACTGCCTGTCAGACGCAGAAGGTAATTGAAAACGCGCTTCTCCCAGCGGGACACGAGGAGATTGAACCCCTCGACGTCGCCCCGCCGCGCGCGCGCTATCAGGTCCGCGTCTTCGACGGCCCGAAAGATCAAACTCCGGCTCCTTTCGAGAAGACGCGGGGAAGGCGAAAAAAGACGAAACGGATGAAATTAGTCTATCGTGGAACGCCGATGTCCCGAATTGAATGTTCCCTCTCGGAGTGCCGCTACCAACGTGAGCAAGACCGCAGTTCCTGCAGGCGCTACTGGACCACAATCGCGCAACCGTAGTGTACACAGTAATTTACGGCCCAAAGCAACTGATTCATCCGATTGATTTTCCGCCAGCCGCACTTCTATCTTCGTAAGCAGGAATCTCGGCTCACCGGATTCCTGAGGAGGAAACAATTTGTCATTCTGCAGTTCAGCGACACGCCCCGCATTGAAGGCGGCCGCGTTCGGCGCTCTGATCGTCTGTAGTACCTTCGCTGCCCCGATAAGCGGAACAGTGAACTTCAGCGGCTCAGTCACCGATTCCGGGTCCGTGCTTACCTTCACGCCCGGCGGCGCATTCACCATTACGGACCTTGGAAACACAGGCACATTCGCGGGCCTTTCGAGCACGACGGGAGTCATCAAGAATCTCGATGTAATCACCACGCCCGTTGGGCAGTCCGTATCCGTTCCGGACTTCATCACCTTTTCCGCAGCTCCGAACCTCTCGATCACTCTCGGCATGATTGAGGCCGGCGTCTACTCGTCGGCGGACTGCTTTCTTGCTCCCGCTCCAGGCCAGACCTGCACGCTGCCGCCCGGGTTCGGGGGCGCTCCTGCGACGCAACCCAACGCCATTAACCTGAGCAACACCGCAACCGGCTCTACCGCATCGCTCAGCTTCACCGGCTCCGCCGTCGATTCGGCGACCGGCAGCATGAGCACCGCCAACGGCATTCTCAGTGCGCAGTTCACGGTGCCTTATCAAACCCTGTTGGCGGATATTGCCAGTGGCTCTCCGGTGCCCACCTCGTATTCGGCCACGGTAAGCGCAACGGTTGTGCCGGAACCGTCTACTTTGATTCTTTTCAGCTGCGGCCTGATCGCCGTTTCCACGCTTCGCCGTTATCGCAAATCGTAGCGATTACACGGCGATCATCGATTTCAACGGCCGGAGGAGCGCAACAACTCCTCCGGCCGTTTTTTTCTCGACGGCTGACGGTCGCTCGCTTTGCTAGATGGCGGCTGCCAGAGCCGGGGTTCCCGAGTAGGCGCTCGCCGCCGGTCTGAACCGCTCCACCGGCATCATGTCTGCCGCCGCATCGCCGCAAAGCACGGGCGCAGTTTGCAGGGCGTTCATGATTTCCTGAACCGCCGGTTCGTATCGCGGAATTGGAAAGCGCGAATCGAAGGCCACCATCTGCATTCGGCACCCGTACTGCGCATCGAAGTACGGCGGAATCGCTCTTCCGCCGTACTCCAGCAAACGTCCGCCAAGCTTTCGCAGAATGAAGGCGGAGGCGTTGAGCTCGGTCGCCGTGCTGATGCCAAGGGCGCCACCCATCATACGTGACCACGCATAGGTGGTGAGAACGCTGCGCAGGCACTCCGCAGTGGCGCGGACGTGATCGGCCATCGCCCATCCGCCAACCTCGACGTAAGAAAACCCGAGCTGCTGCGTCGCGGCCAGTTCCCGAGAGACAGCGGATCGGAACGCCTCCCCCCATTCCACCGAGTGCGCGAGCGCGGAATGGGAAACCCGCAGATCCTCGAACCGGGTGCGCGCGGGGTGATGTGAATACCGCATACAGCCCGCCACGCTGCCCTCGTCATCGATAACGAGAAGATGCCAGCTTGAGCTGTCGTTCGGCTGCACATGACGTCCGTCTGGGGATAAGTCGGACGGGCGAAGCACACCCATCCCCGAATAAATGTTGCCCCGCAGACGCTGCATTTCGCTCTGCAGCTCGTTGTGAAGCGCTTTGTTGCAGTAGACGTTCCGGAATGATCTCCGGACATGTGTTTGACTCGGGGCCAGCAAAACCACAGAGCGCCCCGAGGACCTGAATCTCGCCGAGATGTTCAATATCTTACCCTTGTCCAGCTAAATACGGTACTATTTATTACCATTGTCGATCAAGCGCAAAAGTACCGACAAAAGGGATCCATAAAAATGGAATTCTTAGAGGTTAAAATTCAAAATAGAGAATAATAGGCGAAGGGCACAATAGCGGGGAGAGGCTAATTACGTTTCGATTGGAAACGCTTACAGCCTAGTAGTACAGGCACTTTCACGTACTATTTCGATCGAGATGCCGCGATCAATTCGCTAGTCTTGCTACTGAAAATGGAAGCCTGATTGTAGAGAACGCGGCGCGCAATTCAGCGAATTGCGAGATGGATGTTGTCGCGTGAAGCGGGTTGACGCCGCTCAGGCGTCACTCGGCAGGTAGACACCCCCCGGAGCCCGCAGGCAGCGGTTAGAACAACTGGTACTTCGGTCGCGGATCAGCCGCGCACGAGCGGCAAAGCGGCAGGCGCTGCGGCAAAGGGAGTCGGCGGGCGACGGCCCGGGTCAGATTTCCTTCAGCTTCGATGACGCGTCGCCGAACTCCTGCGTCCTGATGCCGAACTTTTCCATGATCGACATATACAGACTGCAGACCTTGCGGTTATCGTCGCCGGCGTTCAGATAATCGAGCACCCGGCCGGTCTCGAGCGTCCCGCCCAAGCCGCCCGCCGTCACAATCGGCAGCCGCCCGTTGTCATGCTTCCGGCCGTCCCACATATTCGACATCCACATCACCAGGGAATGGTCGAGCACCGTGCCATCGCCCTCGGGCATGCTGTCCAGCTTCTGCGCCAGATAAGCCATCTGGCTCAAATGGAATCGCGCGATCCGCTCATATCCGTCGGACAGGTTGTTGTGCGAGGCCGAATGATGTCCTTCCTTTACATCGAGGAACGGATAATAGAGGGCCGAAAGATCGCGCGCCGTAATCAGCGAGGCCACCCGCGTCCGGTCCGTCTGGAACGCCATCGCGATGATGTCGCACATCAGCCGCGTATGGTCCCGCAGATCTTCGGGCAGTCCGTTGGCCGGCCGCGGCATCGTGAACAGCGGCTTGTTCGAGGTCTTCGCCTTGTCTTCCGCCTGCGCCATGCTCCTCCGCATCTTGTCCACGCGCGTCTCCACTTCCCGTACGCTGGTCAGATATTCGTCCAGCTTCGCCTTGTCGCCCGAGCTGATCTGAGTCGTCAGCGCCTGCGCCCGCTCCCGCACGCGGTCGAGAATGCTCATGTTCCGCAGGCTGCCGCGATTCTCGAACAGGTTGTCGAACGCCAGCGCCGGATACAGTTCCACCGGCACCGGCGAATCCGACGTTTGCCACGAAATATGCGAGCTGTAGGACATCGAGAAGTTGGTCTCGTGATAGCCCGTCATCGGCTCATCGCAGGCCAGAACCATGCTCGCCAACGGCGTCTGGTCGCCCACATGGTTGGCGATCATCTGGTCTACCGTAATGCCGCCGTGGATGATCGCACCCTTCGTGATTTTCGCGCCGGAAAGGAGTCCGCCGGTCTGCCCGGGGTGGATGCCAAGGCCCGTGGTCGGCTTGTCGAACAGGCCGTTGATCACGTTGACCTTTTTCTTGATCGGCTCGAGCACGGCGAGCGTCTTGCTCAGCTTCATCGCCTCGCCGGCGCCTTCCGCCGACCAGTAGTTCTCGTTCACGCCCGTGCCCATGAAGAGCACCGCGAAGCGCTTCGGATATGGCGCCGCGCCTGCCGCGGCCGCCGTCCCCGCCCGCAGCGTCGTGTCAGCGAACACCGGCAGCGATTCGAGCCACGGAAGAGACATCGCCACTCCGGCGCCCCGGAGCACCATGCGCCGCGAAATCCCGCGATCCGGTTTCTGAGTTCGATAAGCCATCTTACGCACCCTTATTATCTGAACTTTTCTTCGTTTTGCCGGCGATCTTCTGCCGGTTGTCCACGTTGTGCTCCACTTCCGGAGCCCGCCGGTCGAGAAATTGCGAACTGGTCACGATCGTCTCGATCATGGAATCGAACTGGTACTTGTGCGCTACCAGGTTCTTCTGCATCTTGTCGATCAGCGGCTCGTCCGAGAGGATCAGTGACCGGTCAAGCGCATAAGCCAGCAATTTCCGGCTCAGGTTGTCGACGAAATCCTTTTCGCGACGCTCCCGAATGTAATCCTGCACGCCCTCGAGGCCCACGCCCTTGAATCCGCCCGGGAAATCCGCGCTCGCATCCACTTTGCGTCCGCCCAGATCCCTGGTGCGAACCTCACCGGCCGGACCGTAGCCTTCAAACGCGAGACCCAGCGTATCAAACCGCGCATGGCATGCCGCGCACATTGGATTCTGACGGTGCTGAATCAGGAGGTCGCGAATCGGCAGTTCCGTTTTCGCTTCGTCGCTCGGCAGTTCCGGCACCACCGGCGGCGGCGGCGGAACAATCTCGCCCAGCACATCCTTCACCAGCCAGTGCCCCCGCTTCACCGGACTCGTCCGCAATCCGGGCGAATTCTCGGTCAGAAACACGGCCATCGGCAGCAACCCGCCGCGCCCGTACTTTTTCGCGTCGTCCACCCGCACCCAGGTATCGGCGTCGCCTTTCACATCGGGCATTCCGTAGAATTTCGCGAGCGCCGGATTCACAAAGGTGTAATTGCCGTAGAGCATATCGAGCACGGACCGGTTGCTCTGCATCACGTCATCGAAAAACCGCACCGGCTCCTGAAACATGGCTTCCCGCAGATCGTTCGTGAAGTTCGGGTACCGCGCGCGATCAACCGAGTTGTACGTCTCGAACTGCCGGAATTCGAGCCAGTTGCCCGCAAATTCCGTCGCCATGCCGCGCGCGCGCTCGTCCTTCAGCATGCGGTGCACTTCCTCCATCATGACGTCTTTCTTTCGCAGTTCGCCCGTTGCCGCCTTCCGCATCAGTTCGTCATCCGGCATGCTCGACCAGAGGAAGTAACTCAGCCGATTCGCCAGCGCGTACCCGGACAGCGGCTCGGCGCCCTTCACTTTGGCCGACGCCTTGATCATCTTCACGCCCTGGGCTTCCGATTCGTCCGTCAGGTCCAATCGGTACAGAAAATCGGGCGCCATCAGGATGCTGACGATGGAATCCCGCATCGCCTCCCCATGCGTCAGCTCGCCCTTCGTCCGGAGCTGGTGGTAATACGCCAGAAGATCGTCCTGCTCGGCCTTCGTCAACGGCCGCCGGTACGCCCGCGCCGCGAATTTCAGCAGCGCATCGAGCTGCGCCGGCTCAGCCGCGATCCTCATCTTCTCGAACGACTGGATCGTGTTGCTGATGTTATTGAAGTGGATCGGCATCCAGGCTGCCGCCACCGGACTCCCACTGGCCTTGGCGAAGGCCGTGTACTGATCCCGCATCGCCGCGATTACCGACGGATCCGTCACTGCCTTCCCAACCGGACGCGCACGGCCCGACTCGGCCCCGCCGCCCTGCACCTCACCGCTCTGATTGAAATAGAACTGCACGAAGGTTCGGGCAGTGTAATCGGAAAAGAATTCAAATTCCGTCCAGAGTCTGTCGAGTTCCTTCTTGCCCTTCTCATCCAGAATCAGTTGCTGCAGAGGGATGTCGTCGCGCCAGAAGCCCAGCACGCTGTGATAGCCCGCGCTCAGCAGCCGTCCCTTGTCTTCCGAATCATCCGGGAAATAGCGGCCGCGTTCCGCGATGTAGAAAGCGTCCGGAAAAACATTGGCGAAACGCGCGAACGAATCTTCGTACTCGGCGCGCTTCGCGGCCGGAATCACCAGATCGGGATCGGCCAGTTGCGCCGTCTTCATTACCGCGGCCCAGCGCACTGAAGCCTCCTGGTGCAGACCTGCGAGCTTCGGGATCTCAGGCGGCGCCTGCGGCGGATCGGTATCGAGCCGCAAAGCGCCGGGATCGTAGTCCCGGCGATGCGTGTTGAATTGTGTATATTTCCAGGTCAGCAGCGGCTGCGATGCGGGCGGCAACCCGCGCGGCGGCCGGAAGCCACCTCTGCCGCGGCGCCCGGCGCGTCCGGGGCCAGCCGCCGCCGTTCCATCTGCCTGAGCTGCATCCGCCGCCGGGGCCGCGGGCGGAGCCGGCGGCCGGGCTTCCGGCGGACCCGCAACCACGGGCGCAGTGAACTGCATCGCCGTATCTTTGCGGATTCTCACCACGAAGTCACGCATTTCCACGCATTTCGCCCGAAGCGCCGCCTCGTCCACCTTACCCGCCACAGGGGCGGGCAGGGACTTCCACATCTTCTGAAGCTTCGCGATCGGCCCCACTTCGACTTTTTGCGGCCGGCCGGGAGTGACATCTTCGCCCAGAATTCCCCACACCATCGGCAGATACTTCGGGCTCACCTTCTCCGCCACCGCCGTGCTTGTCAGCGTCGCCGCGCGATGTCCCAGTTCCGCCCGATATTTGTAACGCCACGCGGCTTCGAAATAGATGTCAAATTGAAGGGCGCAGACTCGAACAATCTGCTTCAGCGGTCGCGGGGGGCACAACGGTTCTTTGAGCTTTGACCGTTCTGCAGCTCCCCGCGCAGCTGAGATCCGGTCGTTGGGCGAAGGAAATCGGTGGCTCAACAGCCATCTTCGGGTCAAGGATGCGGGCTTGCGCGAGCAACTCCGGCAAGAGATGCATCTGCTGTGTATTGAAATGGAGGCGGCGGGGTTGATGGACTCGTTCCCGTGCCTGGTCATCCGGGGGATTTGTGACTACGCCGACTCGCACAAAAACAAGAAATGGCAGCCCTATGCCGCAGCAACGGCAGCGGCGTATGTGAAGGAGCTCCTATCCGAGATCCCGATTGAAGAGGTGAAGAAGGTAGCCCACGCCACGGAGGTGGCACTGAATTCCAGTGAGTCCAACAGAGCATTTTACGACCCTCTCCATGGAAGTACTAATCTCTGCCTAGAGGAACCCGCAGCTGTGGAATCTAACAAGTCGTCAACGAATTTCTCAAACACGAATTAC
>DAIDJK010000330.1 GCA_027450225.1 Bryobacterales bacterium
CCGATTGCTCTGTAAGATGCGTTCAGCATGTTTTGCCGATGCGCCCAGGTGCAGGCGCCGGTGGAATCGGGGTCGCAGGCGTTTCGCCATTGAGTAAACGTGGATTGAGCATCGGCGTGACCGGCGGCGATGTTCTCGGCCTCCGGGTAGAGGTGGTAACCGAACGAAGCCATCCGCGCAAACGGATTACGGCCCCGGCTGTCGGTGTGGCTGAAATAATTGTTCGCCGCCATGTCCGCGCTCATCCACTGGGCTGATCTGGTGAGCGTGGCGGAGAGTTGCAGCGGCGGCGCTCCGTTCCGAACACGGTAATCGTTGATTAAAGCAAGAAGGGCCGCGGGCTGCGTTTGGGAAGGCTGAGCCGCGCCTGCCCAGGCCTGCAGCAACGCGCACAGGCCGGCAACGAGGGCGGCATGCTTCTTACTCATGGCAGGCGGACTGATGGCAGGCGGAAACGAGCGGCGGCAGCGCTCGCTTGAAGCCGCAGCCTTAGCGCGCCCCGCAAAGCTCCGGGAGTTCTTTCCAGGGACGTCCCTGAGAATCGGCGACGGCCTGGTAAGTAATGTGCCCTCGATGAATATTCACCCCGGCGGCGAGGCCCTTGTGCTCGGCGCAGGCGCGATCCAGACCTTTGTTCGCCAGCTCCAGCAGATACGGGAAGGTGGCGTTGGTGAGCCCAAACGTGGAAGTGTGGGGCACGGCGGCGGGCATGTTCGAGACGCAATAATGCAGCACGTTATCGACGAAGTAAATGGGATTGGTGTGCGTTGTGGCGTGCGAGGTTTCAAAGCAGCCGCCCTGGTCGATGGCGACATCGACGACCACCGAGCCGCGCTTCATATTGGCGATCATGTCCCGCCGCACGATCCTGGGGGCCGAAGCGCCGGGAATCAGCACGGCGCCGATCACGAGGTCGGAATGCCGCAGCGTCTCCGAGATGGTCCACGTATTGGAAGCGAGCGTGACGACCATGCCGTTGAAGATGTCGTCGAGTTCGCGGAGGCGGTTCAGATTGCGGTCGATGATGGTGACATGCGCGCCCATGCCGAGCGCGATGCGCGCCGAGTTCGTGCCGACGATGCCGCCTCCGATAATGGCGACGTTGGCGGGCGCCACGCCCGGCACTCCGCCAAGGAGTATGCCGCGGCCGCCGTTGGGACGCTCGAGATATTGCGCGCCCACCTGAACCGCCATGCGGCCGGCCACTTCGCTCATGGGAACCAGGAGTGGCAGAGTGCCGTTCGGTTCCAGAATGGTTTCGTAAGCCACGCCGGTGATGCCGGAATCGACCATCGCCTGCGTCAAATCGGGCAATGGCGCGAGGTGAAGGTAAGTGAAAAGGATAAGTCCCTTGCGGAAATAGCCATACTCGGAAGGCTGCGGCTCCTTCACCTTGACTACCAGGTCCGCCTTGTTCCAGACCTCGGCGGCACTGGGAACAATCTTCGCCCCGGCCTTTTCGTAATCCTCGTTGCTCAGCGAACTGCCTTCGCCGGCATGGGATTCCACGAGCACTTCGTGCCCGTTTTCCCGAAGGGCCGCGGCGCCGCTCGGCACCAGACCAACACGGGTCTCATGATCTTTTACCTCTTTGGGAACGCCGATAAGCATAGCTCTGTTCAACGCGCACTACGCCCGCCCGAGTGGCGGTGGCGCGCTTTCTGAAACCATGTTCCCACCGCCGCCGCGGTTCCGCGTCACGCAGCCGGCGCTTCGACCGTCTTGTCCGGCGCATAACAGACCGGATTCAGCCTGCATTCCGCACACTTTGGCTTGCGCGCGACGCAAAGAGCACGGCCGTGGCTGATGATCTGATGGGAAAACAAAATCCAGCGGTCTTTGGGGATGATCTTCATGAGATCCTGTTCGATCTTCACCGGATCGCTATGCTTCGTGAGGTCGAGACGCCGGGAGACGCGCTGCACGTGCGTATCGACGACGACGCCCGACGCGATGCCGTACGCGGTTCCGAGCACCACGTTGGCCGTCTTGCGCGCCGCGCCGGGAACGGTGATGAGTTCCTCCAGCGTGCGAGGCACCTTGCCGCCGAACTGATTCACGATCTTCTTCGCCGCGCCGATGACGGATTTCGCCTTGTTGTTGAAGAAACCCGTGGAGCGGATATCGTTCGCCAGCACCTCCTGGCGGGCAGCCGCGAAATCCTGCGGCGTCGGATATTTCTCGAACAGGCCGGACGTTACTTCGTTGACGCGCTTGTCCGTGCATTGCGCCGAGAGAATGGTCGCGACGAGAAGTTCCCAGGGATTGCGGTGATGGAGCGCGCAGGTGGCGTTCGGGTACATCGCATCGAGATCCTTCAGGATGACGGCGACGCGCGCGTTCCGCTCGGCCTGCGTCTTCGGTTTCGCCGGCTTCAGCGTTTTCTGAATGGCCGCATTCTTTGTTGCGGGGGCGGCTTTCTTCCGGGCGGGCGCTTTGGCGGGCATTATTCGTATCGTAAGACTTCGACAGGCGCGATCCGTGTGGCGTTGCGCGCCGGGTACAGAGTAGCGAGCAGACTTACGGCCAGCGCGGCAGCCGCGATCCACACGCCATCCCAGCGACGCGGCTCGAACGGGACGAAGCTCAACGCGTAAACGGTCTCATCCAGCCGGATCCAGCGATACTTGTCGGCAAAATAGCAAAGCGTGTAGCCGATCGAAAGGCCGATGGCGGTTCCGACTACGCCTATGATCGCGCCCTGCAGGATGAAAATGCGGCGAATTTGCGCGCGCGTGGCGCCCATGGACATGAGCACCGCGATGTCCTTGTATTTGGTGAGCACCACCATGGTGAGCGTGATCAGGATATTCAGCGCGGCGACCAGTTCGATGAGACCGATGGTGATTGCGGTGACCGCGCGTTCCATGCGCAACGCGTCGAGAAGCTGGCGGTTCTGCTGTTCCCAGTTGGTGGCGGCGTAATCGGGTCCGGCGAGTTTCTGCAACTGGCGGCCCACCTGCGGCGCGAGATACATATCGTCCAGGCGCACCTCGATGGAGTTCACGACGTTGCCGACGGACAAAAGATTCTGAACGGACTGGAGCGATGTGTAGGCCCAGTTGTCATCGAAGTCATAGAAGCCGGACTCGAAAATGCCGCTCACGCGGAAGCGCCGGATGCTCGGCTCCGGCCCGAACGGCGTGAGCGTGCCTTCCGGGCTGATGACGGTGACGACCGCATTCAGCGGCAACCCGAGGTCCTGCGCGAGCCGCGCGCCGAGGACAATACCGGGAAGACCGTTGACATCGGAGAGGCCATGAAGCGTTCCGGATTTGAGATGACGAAGCGCGTCGCTGGTGCGAAGTTCATCGGCCGGGATGATGCCCTTGAGCACGGCGCTCTTGCTCGAAGCGGGTCCGGAGACCAGAACCACGTCATACAGAACCGGCGCGGCGGCAATGACGTGAGGCGCTTTGGCGATCTTCGCGACGAGCGACGGCCAGTCCGCGATGCCTTCGCCGGCGTGTTTTTCGAGGATGTTGATGTGCGCGGTTGCGCCGAGCAGGTCGCGCTGCAGCGTGTTGCGGAAACCGTTGTTCACGGCGAGCGAGATGAGCAGAGCCATCACGCCCGCGGCCACGCCCGCGACGGAGATCACGGTGATGACGGAGATCACCTTTTCACGCCGGCGGGCACGAAGGTACCGGCCGGCGACGAAAAGTTCGAAGCGGCTCAGCACGGGCAAGGACCGCCTCGCCTACGCATCGAGGCGCCGCAAGCGGTCGGCAATGCCGATCTCTCCTTCCGGCCGCAGCAGCGGGAACAGGATGACGTCGCGAATGGAGGTTGAGTTTGTCAGCAGCATGGTGAGCCGGTCGATTCCGAGCCCTTCGCCGCCGGTGGGTGGCATGCCATAGGCCATAGCCCGCAGGTAATCTTCGTCCATCGCATGCGCTTCCTCATCGCCGCGCTCACGCATGGCGAGCTGCGCGTCGAAGCGGCGGCGCTGTTCGAGCGGATCGTTCAGCTCCGTATAAGCATTGCCGATCTCCATGCCGGCAATGATGATCTCAAAGCGCTCCACCATGCCGGGATCGGCGGGGCTGTTCTTCGCAAGCGGCGAAACTTCGACGGGGAATTCGTAGACGCAGGTCGGCTGAATCAGCTTTTTCTCGGCGTGCACTTCGAACAGGTGCGCAAGCGATTCGCCTGGCGTCGCTTTGCCCGCCGCATGCTTCAGCCATTCGGGATCGCGCACGTTATCGGGCGACGGTTTCCCTTCGCCTTCCCAATACTCGACCACGGCCTCCCGCATGGAGATTCGCCGCAAGGAGCCAAAATCGAGCTGCTGGCCGCCGAATTCCACCACAGTGTCGCCGGTGGCGTCGATCGCCACCTGGCGCAGCAGTTGCTCGCTGAAGTCCATCAGGCCGCGATAATCCGTGTAAGCCTGGTAAAACTCCAGCATCGTGAACTCCGGATTGTGGCGCGTCGAGATACCTTCATTGCGGAAGTTACGATTGATCTCGTAAACGCGTTCAAGCCCGCCGACGATCAGGCGCTTGAGATACAGCTCCGGGGCGATCCGCAGATAGAGATCGATATCGAGCGTGTTGTGGTGCGTGACGAAAGGCCGCGCAGCCGCGCCGCCGTAAATGGGCTGCATCATCGGCGTTTCGACTTCGATGAAACCGCGTTCTTCAAGCTGGCGGCGCAGGGAAGCGATGATTTTCGCGC
>DAIDJK010000331.1 GCA_027450225.1 Bryobacterales bacterium
GGGTTGTTGAAGTTCACCTGATTCAGCAGATCGAACGCCTCGGCGCGAATCCGCAGCGTGAAGCGCTCGGTCAGCTTCGTGTCTTTCCAGAACGCGAAATCCAGATTGCTGAATCCCGGCCCCTGCACCACGTTGCGCCCAAGGTTGCCGAACCCGGTCGCGCCCTGGTCGAAAAACACCTGCGGGTTCTCGACCCAGGTAATGGCCGAAGCGCTGCCATTCGTCGCCGGCGCGTAACCCGTCGTCACGGGCCCGGTCACGTCCGGCCGAATCACGGTCAGTCCCCCGCCAAGCGTCGTCGTGCTGATGTGGAAGTTGATCGGCTGCCCGCTTTGCAGCGTTTCGATCAGCGACGCCTGCCACCCGCTCTTCCAGCGGTTGCCCGAAAACGGCAGGTCATACACCGCGCTCAGCACCCACCGATGCCGCGCATCGAAGTCGGACCGCCCGCGGTCCCCGCGAATGTTGTAGCTGTTCTGTACCGTCACGCCCTGCTGGATTTGCGAGTTATAGTCGAGCGATTTGGAGAAGGTATAGGAACTGTCGAGCTGCAGCCCGCGCGAAAAGCGCTGCACATACTGCAGCCACAAGCCGTTGTAATCCGAGTTGCCGATGCTGTTATACATCGTGATGGTTCCCAAAGTTGCCCCCGGATCGATCGGACTCAAGGCCGAAAGCCGGGGATAAGGCTTCACGCCATTGATCGGCTGGTTGTAGTTGGTGGCGATATTCAGGTCTGTGCCTTTGTTCGCGTAGTAACCCGCCTTCACCACGCCGTTCTGTCCCACCTGTTGTTGGATGTTCAGGTTCCACTCCGACACATAGGCCGTCTTGTAGTTATGAGCTACCGAGTAAGGCGAGACAAGGCCGCCGGCGAGCGAAAACGCATTCTCGAGCGTCACGTAAGGAACCGCCGTGGAGGGCGCAAACGAAACCGGCTGCGCGAATGGCGGATTTCCCGCGAGGCCGGTCGCGAGGCCGAGCGTCGGCTGGTCCGTCATGATCGCGAACGCGGAACGCACCACCGTTCTCCCGTTGTGGAACGGATCCCAGGCCAGGCCGATGCGCGGCTGAAAATTCAGCGCGCTCTGGTTGAACGCGTAAGCCGGACCGCCGCTTCTGCCGACGGGGACCAGTTCATCGGTCGCCGCATTGAACTCGACGAAACGGTTTTCCGCTTCGGTCGGCGTGCCGAACCAGTCGTAGCGAACCCCGAGATTGGCGGTGAACGCGGGCGTGATCTTCCAGGAATCGGTGACGAAAGCGCCGATCGCCGTGGCATAAGTGCGGTTCGAACGGTTGCCGGTGTTGGACGTGAAACTGGTCGCCTGATCCGCCAGAAAAGCATTCACGCTCGCAAAGCTGTAAGTCCCGGGTGTGCCCGAGAAGTTATCCGAATTCTGGCGCCGGATCTCTCCGCCGAACTTGATGCTGTGCGCGCCGCGCACCCACGTCAGCGTATCGGAGACCACCTCGACGTTGTCGCCGCGCGCCTGCGGAAATCCGTTGATGCCGCCGAACGTGAAATTGCCGGAAACGGTGATCTGCGGAATCGTCTCCACGCCGCCGTTGTTGATCCCGAATGTCGCCGACGGGGTCGTCTGCTGCGCCGCGAACGTGATGTGGATGCGGTTGAATCCCACCCGCGCTTCGTTCACCATGGCGGGATTCACCACCCAGGTTTCCACGAACGTGAGCAACTGGCGATTGCCGTTGCGCTGATCGCCGCCGCCCGGAAAACTGTTGCCGTCGGTCGAAGGCGGTTCGTTGCGCTGGTCGCGCTGGATCGCGTAATAGAAGTTGGCCCGGTGGTTCGGGTTGAAGACGTAAGTCACGTCCGCCGTGCCCTGTTCGATGTTGACCGGCGCGACCGCCGAACCGACGAACTGGTTGGTTCCTTCGTTCGGCAGCGGGATCAGCGAAAGCAACTGCTGAACGGCCGGGGAACTCGAGGCAGCCTGCGTGCGCTGCGCGGTGCTCAGCGTGGTCGAAGAAAGCGGCACGCTCTGCCTCTGCCGTAAACCTTCATAGGTTGCGAAGACAAAGAACTTGTCTTTGATCAGCGATCCGCCGCCATCGCCACCGAACTGGTTGCGCTTGAACGGCGATTGCGGATTCGGCGCGCCCGATGCGAGATGCGTCGGGTTGGAGAAATTGCGGGCATCCACGTCGTTGTTGCGGATGAATTCGTATAACTCGCCATGCCAGTCGTTGGTGCCCTGGCGCGTCGCAAGATTGACGATCGATCCGGAATTTCGGCCGTATTCGGCGCTGAAGGTCTGGTTATCGATCCGGAGTTCTTCGAGAGTGTTGATGGTCGGCTGGAAGGTGACCTGATTCTGATTCGGATCGCTCAGGTTGATGCCGTTCACCATGAAGTTGACGCTGGATTCGCGGCCGCCCGCCGAATTGAACGCGAACGATCCCTGCCCGCGCAATGGCGCGGTGAGAAATCCGTTCGCCGGAGGAGTGACGGTGCCGGGCGTCAGCAGAGCCAGATCGACAAAGTGGCGGCCGTTCAGCGGGATCTCCTGAACCGTGTGCTGGTTCACCACGTCGCCGGCCGAAACGGTGCTGGTATCCACCAGCGGCGCCGCGGCTGTGACTTCGACGGCGGAAGTGGTTTGCGAAACGTTGAGCGTAAAATCCTGGCGCGTCGTGGTGCCGACCGCGACATCCACGCCGACCGCGGCGGCCGGCTGCATGCCGGTTGCCCTCGCTTCCACGCGATACTGGCCCACCGGCAGCGACGAGAAAAGATAGATGCCGGACGTATCGGTTTGCGTGGATCGCTGTTCGCCGGTAGCCTGATTTTTCGCAGTGAGCGCGGCGCTCGGAACCACGGCGCCGCTCGCGTCCGTCACTGTACCTGTAATGGACCCGGTGGACTGGCAGAAAGCCGGAAGCGCAAAAATACCGAGAAGAGCAGCAGCGGCAACTCGAAAGAACATATCCCCCCACAAAGCTTCGACACACTGACCAGGTGCGGAGACGGCGAAGCCTGAGCCGTTAGAGGTTAGTTTGCGCTCTTTCGAGTGCGATTGCAACTTACTGGCGTTCGAGAATCACAGCCGTGCTGTCGTAATCTCCACGAAGGTTCGGCGTCAGGCCGTGGCTCATGAGATAAGCCCCACTTAAAGCGGTCTGGCGGTCCTGGAGTTTGTTGTTGACCGACTCGATGCGATAGACCGCTTTTTCCTCAAGACCCCGGAGTTTGATGGCCGGAGCCGAAGTGTTGAACTCCTGGGAATGGCGGAAGGCGAAGAGAACCGCCTGTTTTCCATCCTCGGAGACGTACTCGTTCGCGGTGACGTCGTTGAAGCGCGGCGAAAGCAGGCGGTAGAGATTCCCGAGCTGGACGGTATCGCGGATGCGTTTGTAAGTCGCGATCATTTTGGTGGCCAGCGCGGTATCGGAATCGGAGAATCTATTCAGGTTCGCGCCGACGCCGAGCGCGCCCTGCATGGCGACGAGGAAACGATATTCGAGCGGCGTGCTGCGGCCGTTCATGTTGGGAACGTCGGTGACCCAGGCGGACATGATTTTCTGCGCATAGGCCATGGAGAAACCTTCCTGAATGCGAAGACGGTCGAAGGCTTCGGTGTTATCGGAGGTCCAGACTTCATCGACGCGTTTCAAGACGCCGAGATCGATGCGGCCGCCGCCGCCCGAGCAGGATTCGATGGCGAGATTCGGGTGCTTCTTCCGCAGGCGGTCGAGAATGTCGTAATAGTTCAGGACGTATTTCACCCAGAGTTCACGTTCTTCAGGAGGACCGGCTTCGGGCCAGCCGGGTTCGCTGAAACTGCGGTTCATGTCCCACTTGAAATAGGCGATGTTGTTCTCGCTGGCGAGCTTGTCGAGAACCCCGAAGATGTAATCGCGAACCTCGGTGCGGGCGAGATTCAGGATAATCTGGTTGCGCAGTTCGCTGCGCGGGCGGCCGGGAAAGTTGATGACCCAGTCAGGGTGCGCGCGATAGAGATTGCTGTCGGGGTTCACCATTTCGGGCTCGACCCAGAGGCCGAATTTCATGCCGAGCTGGTTGACGTGACTGATGAGCCCGTGCAGGCCCTGCGGGAATTTCTGCGGGTTGACGAACCAGTCGCCGAGACCGGCGCGGTCGTTGTTGCGGGCGCCGAACCAGCCATCGTCCATCACGAAAAGCTCGACGCCGAGTTTGGCGGCTTTATCGGCCAGCGCGGTCTGGCCGGCTTCGTTGACGTTGAAGGTGGTCGCTTCCCAGGAGTTGTAAAGCACCGGGCGAACGCCCGATTCCCGGCCGCCGGGAAGAATTTCATCGCGCTCGAAGGCGTGGAGCATACGCGATGCTCCGCCCTGGCCGTGCGCCGAATAGCCGGCGTAAAAATCCGGTGTATCGAGCGATTCGCCGGGGGCAAGCGGGTAATCGAAATCGAAACTGCTGTAGCCGCCGACGACGCGAACCTGTTTATAAGGCGTCTGCTCGACGGTGATGCGCCAGTTGCCGCTCCAGGCGAGAGCGCCGAACCAGACGCCGCCGTGTTCTTCATCCGCATCGCCATGGTCGATGGCGAACCAGGGATTGAAATTGTGGCTGGTGTGGCCCTTGCGGCTTTCGAGGATCTTCTTGCCTTCGTAAATCGGTTCGTGGTTGATCTGCGTTTCGGCGGCCCAGCGGCCACTGAGATAGGTCAGGTTGTAGCCATCGCCCGGCGGCAGGTTCCAGACGGCGGATTGCGCGCTT
>DAIDJK010000332.1 GCA_027450225.1 Bryobacterales bacterium
TTAAACGTGATTGAACACGAACCATAAAACGATCAGGAACGTGGGAATTCCCAACAGCCACGCCACACCGTATTTCATTCTCTATTCCTCCTGCCCGCCAGGGGGCGACGACCAGGCAGCAATTCCGGCACCAAAGCCCCGTGGGCGTATCAGGTCGAGCCTTGCCCACCTCGCCAGGATGTGTTCAATATCCTGTTCTCTTCATGCGTATCCAGGCTTTTCGCGTCCGCCCCGTCGATGTTCCGCTGTCCATCCCGCTCATCACCAGCAGCGGGGCCATTCACTCCGCCCCGCTGGTCCTGCTCGATCTCGCAACCGACTCCGGCATTCACGGCAGTTCCTACGTCTTCGCGTTCCAGCGCCGCCTCCTCGCGCCGCTCGCGCAACTGATCTCGAACCTCGAAGAACTGCTTCGCGGCGATACCGTTGCGCCGGTTGAAATCTCTGCGAAGCTCCAGCATGCATTCCGCCTGGCTGGACCGCAGGGCCTTGCCGGAATGGCCGCCGCCGCCATCGATATGGCCGCCTGGGACGCCTGCGCGAAAGCGGCGAATCTGCCGCTGGCGCGTTTCCTCGGCGGAGACGTCAAACCTGTCCCCGCTTACCAGAGCCGCGGTCTCGGCATCATCGGACCCGGGCCGGCGGGCAGGGAAGCCGAGCGCCTTATCCCCGGCTTTCGCGCCATCAAAGCCCGTCTCGGCTATCCCGATCTTGAAACAGACCTCGCCGTCATCCGCGAAATCCGCAAGGCCGTCGATCCCGGTGTCATCGTGATGACGGATTACAACCAGTCCCTCACCGCGCCTGAAGCCGCCCGCCGCGCCCAAGCGCTCGAAGCCGAAAATATTTACTGGATCGAAGAGCCCGTCCTTGCCGACGATTTCGCCGGCCACGCCGAAGTGCGCGCAAAAACGTCGATCCCCATCCAGACCGGCGAGAACTGGTGGGGTCCGCGCGATATGGCCAGATCCATTGCCGCCGGAGCTTCCGATTTCGGCATGCCGGATGTGGTGAAGATCGGCGGCGTCACCGGCTGGATGCGCGCCGCGGGCCTGGCCGAAGCGCATCGCATGCCCATCAGCAGCCACCTGTTCCCGGAGATCAGCGCGCACCTGCTGGCCGCTTCCTCCACCGCCCACTGGCTCGAATTCGTCGACTTCGCAAGCCCAATCCTGCGCAATCCGGCAGTTCCGCGCGAAGGCTTTGTCACGCCCTCCGACACGCCCGGATCGGGCATCGAGTGGGACGAAAGCGCGGTCGCCCGCTACCTCGCGTTTTGAATAGCCGAATGCTCGCCGCCGAAACCGCGGCGATTTCCGAATCCGCCGCTTTCAGATGCTGGCGGCGATCGAACGCTGCGCCGTATCCGGATCACCTGCCGATCCGCGATTCCAATGCGTTAACCTGAAAATTCCTCTTATGAGCAGCATTCACGTGACTCTGCCGGATGGCAGTGTCCAGGAAGCGCCCGCCGGATCGAGCCCGCTCGATATCGCGCGCAACATCAGTCCGCGGCTTGCCGACGCCGCCATCGTGGCGAAGGTCAATGGCCAGCTCTACGACCTGAAGCGGCCACTCGACGCCGACGCGTCTCTCCAGATCCTCACCACGAAGGACCCCGACGCGCTCTACGTCTATCGCCACTCCACCGCGCATCTTTGCGCCGCCGCCGTGCTCGAGCTGTTTCCCGAGACGAAGCTCGGCATCGGCCCGCCCATCGAAAACGGCTTCTATTACGACTTCGATCGGCCCACGCCCTTCACTCCCGAAGATCTCGAAAAGATCGAGGCGAAGATGTGGGATCTGCAGTCGAAAAACCTCACCTACGACCGCATCCTGACCCCGAAGCAGGAAGGGCTCACGAAGTATCGCGATATGGATGAGCCCATGAAGGTCGAGCTCATTGAGGAAAAAGCCGGCGACATCTTTTCCGAATACACGCTCGGGCCGCATTTCATCGATTTCTGCGTCGGCCCGCATGTCCCGGATACGTCGAAAATCAAGGCGTTCAAGCTGCTCTCCATCGCCGGCGCGTACTGGAAGGGCGACGAAAAGAACAAGCAACTGCAGCGCATCTACGGCACCGCCTGGTTCACGAAAAAAGAACTCGACGAATACCTGGCGAAGCTGGAAGAAGCGAAGAAGCGCGACCATCGCAAGCTCGGCCAGGAACTTGATCTCTTCAGCATTCAGGAAGTCGCCGGCCCCGGGCTGATCTTCTTTCATCCCAAAGGCGGCATCGTCCGCAAACAGCTGGAAGACTGGATGCGCGACGCGTATCTTCGCCGCGGCTATTCGCTTGTCTACACGCCGCACGTGATGCGCCGCGAACTGTGGAAGATTTCCGGCCACGCCAACTTCTATTCGGAGAACATGTTCACTCCCATGGAGCTGGACGACGCCGAATATCAGTTGAAGCCGATGAATTGCCCCGGCCACATCCTTATCTACCGGGACCATCAGCACAGCTATCGCGATCTGCCGGTGCGCCTCGGCGAACTTGGCACTGTATACCGCTATGAACGCTCGGGTACCATGCATGGCCTGCTGCGTGTTCGCGGCTTTACGCAGGATGACGCGCATATCTTCTGCACGCCGGAGCAGATCGAAGACGAGATCGTGAACTGCCTCGATTTCGCCGCCGAAACTCTGCGCACTTTCGGCTTCAACGACTACAAAGCGGAGATTTCCACCTGGGATGGCGGCGCGAGCGGCAAATACGACGGCGAGGCTTCCAAATGGGAACTCGCCGAAGGC
>DAIDJK010000333.1 GCA_027450225.1 Bryobacterales bacterium
CCGATCTGTCCGGGGAGATGGCGCTGCGCATCGAGAAAGCTTTCGGCGTGAAGATGGAGACGCTCATGCGGATGCAGTCGGCTTTCGATATTGCGAAGACCCGCAGCCGCGAAAAGGAAATCCGCGTCCGGCGCTTTCACCGGCCTGCCGAAATTCATCCATAACTCTCACTTGGGCGATAGTGGCGGCTTCGCAGCCGCGTGGCCCGGCGTAGCCGCCGGCGCGAGACCGCCCGCAGTCCAATGCGGGGTTCGAGCGTTTCCCCTGCCCAGCCCTTATGCTGGAAGAAGGCGTGGACAAGACGATCCGCAGGTACACATATCCGGACGGCCTTGAGGAGTTGAAGGCCGAGGAATACCGTTATTGGCAGAGCCGCCCCATCCATGAACGGCTGGACGCTGCCGCTGAATTGTCGATCATGGGGTATCAGATGAAGGAACCGGCGCGTGATGTTCAGCAGCGACTGCAAAGAACTCTTGTCCGCATTCAACGAACACGGCGTTAAATACCTGATCGTTGGCGGCTATGCGGTCGCCGCTTCGATGACGCCTGGCGCCGCCGCATGGAAGCCGTGATTGACGAAAAACCCGGATTGAAAGCCTATTTTCTCTCTGCCAGGTACTTATGGCCTCACAGCTTGCGACCGGCAGACCCCAGAACCTCGCCGACGTTGCCGCGATCCGCGAAGCCCAGCAGAGCCAGCACCCCAAAGCAGCGACAAAAACGAACCCACGCCAACGCGGCCCGAACTCCTGACGCAGCGGAGCGGACAGAGTTGCAAAAAAGGTCCCTTGTGAGACAAGGCAACGCCAGTGAATAGCGTTTTCGACGACCGCTACGGTGCGGAACAATGGTGATTGCTCATCGATGATTGCGAGCGGATTCTCCCGAGCTACCTTCTCACGTCGGTGATCCGCGGTCGGGTCAGAGGCGGTCTGCCCCCATTAAGTGCGTAGAGCACTCATTTACCAACACAGACTGAAGTGAGCCGGCCCATGTGAATCAGAGGCCTGGATGGAGCGGGAGACGGGAATCGAACCCGCAACCAACAGCTTGGAAGGCTGTGACTCTACCATTGAGTTACTCCCGCTAATGGTGGGTCACACCGATTGTAGCAGGGGCTTCCGGCGCTCAGTCGTAGGCGGCTTCGATGAACCAGCGCCCGGAATCCAGTTCGCGAAAAAGGCGAAAAACGCCGCCGGTTTCGAGCGCCACGTCCCATTCATCGCGGTTCCAGGCGTCGCCGCGCCACCAGTCGCCTGAAGTGCGCCAAGGGCCCCTGGCCATCACCACACGCCCACTGATGGATGGCGAGAGGACGCGCACCGGCTGATGGTTGACGACGAGCACCTGCGAATAGCGCGGCGGACGAAAGCGCCGCAGGCAGAGATGACACGATTCTGCTGTGGATGCGTTTGGACCATTCGGCTGCGGCTGGGCGGGCGCAAATCCGCGCAGGGAAAAACTGTCCGGACGGTGCGTATCGTTCAACTCCGGCGTGCCGACGTTGCCCGCGCCCACCAGATGCCTGACGCGCGCCACCGTCATCTCGAGCTTCTCGGGTTCAGGCGCGGCCGGCAGGAACAGGCCCCGCTGCATGCGCCTCGGCTTCACGGGCTCGGCCGCGAGATGCACTTTCAACACGGCGGCCGTGGGCGGGCGGCTGCTCAGATCGAGTTGCAGCATCTTGAGAAAAGCGTGCGCATCGAGCATGGGAACGGGCAGTTTCAGCGTGGCCGCGTGCCCGGGCGCGTTTTCAAGCGTCAGGCGCAAACGCAGTTCGTTGGTGGCGAGCGAGTGCGCAGCCAGACGTTGCGAAAGATCGTTCAGCAGGCGCGCCAGAACGAACGACAAGGGCTCGAGCAGTTCGACGGGATGATCGAGATCCATTTCGGCTTCGAAGCGAAGCGGCTCTTCGGCGGGCCGCAATTGCCGATAACCTTCGCCGCGCGCGAGACGCTGCAGATGAACGCCCGCGTCACCAAGCCGGGCGGCGACGCCGAGCGGCGGGAGTTTCGCGAAATCACCAAACGTGCGGATGCCCCAGAGATCGAGCAGTTCGGCGATTTCGGGTGGTCCCGCGAGCAGATTCACCGGCAGCGGCGCGAGCATTTCCGCTTCCCTGCCGGACGGAATGATGGTGACGCCGCGAATTCCGCGCGCGGCATGCATCGCCGCATCCGGATTCGAGGCGATGGCAATGGAAACGGGCACGCCGGCGCGCCGCTCGATTTCACGCGCCAGCGCGGGGGGCGGTCCATAGAGCGCTTCGAGACCGCGCGCGTCCAGGATGACGGTATCGGGCGTGGTCTGTTCGATGTGCGGGGAAAATGCCGATGCGCATTCGACCAGCAGCGGCCCGTTGCCGGGCGCGTGGAGACAGGCGTACATCAGCGCACCGCAAGAAATTCGACAGTTCGCGAGCGGAAGTGTTTCCGGCTCTCCGCTTCGATGGCGAGGGCGGTGAAGAGCCTGCCTTTCGCGATGGTCCGTTGACGCCGCAGTTCGATTTGCAGCGCGGAACACGATTGCGCGTTGACGCGTCTCGAAAGCGCGATAAGCGCCGAGCCGGCGCGTTCCGCCGCGTGCCGCAGCCGGAACCAGGAGGCGAGCGAAATCCGGCGCGCATCGGCTTCGGGGGTATCGGCGAGATCGATGACCACCAGTCCG
Source organism: Bryobacterales bacterium (assembly GCA_027450225.1). GTDB lineage: Bacteria > Acidobacteriota > Terriglobia > Bryobacterales > Bryobacteraceae > BOG-234. The sequence goes on from DAIDJK010000333.1 coordinate 2,671, forward strand.
AAACCGCCCGCCTGGATGAGCAGGTCGCAGCATTTGAGCGCATTTTCCGCGTTGCCACCGCAATTCACCCACAGCAGACGATCGAGATCGACGCCCATCTGCGCGGCCGAAGCAGGATCGAATGCGCCGGTGGCGTCCACCCAGGCGCAGCACTCTCCGCGGCGCGTGGCTTCGCTGAGAATCGAGATGGCGAGCGCGGTCCGGCCGCTCGATTGCGGGCCGCAGATTTCGGTGAGCTGTCCGCGCGCGATGCCACCTGCGGTAAGCCGGTCGATGGCCTCAATACCGGTGGGAAGCAGCGTTCGCTCGGGCGAGCGCAGGCCGGGAGCAAGCTCGAACCGGCTCTCGATTTCCGCCCGTAGCTGCAGCACAGCCGTCAGAGACATTCGCCTTTGTTTCGCCTTAACCCGATTTTTGCAGATTTGAATTGTGCGCGCAATCCGTAATCGGGACGCGCGAAAGTGAGGAAGCGCGCACTCGGCCGGACAGGCCACTTCGGAACGCGGCTAAACTCCCGGAAGAGAACGTATTTTGCGCCAGATTCTTTCGAGAGCGGCAAGGTACCGCCACATTGGCTGGGCGATTTTCGCCACCGCGCTGGCGGTACGGCTGGCCATCCTCGCGGCTACGCCCGCGCATCTGATCAGTTTCAACGAGGAAGAAACGCTGAACATCGCTAAATCGCTCGCGTTTCATCACGCGTTCGCGAATCCGTTTCTGCTGCCCACCGGGCCGACGGCTCACGTGCCCCCAGGCTTTCCCTGGGTGATGGCGGCAGTGTTCGGCGTCTTCGGCGATGGACTGGCCGGGGGGATTGTGCGGTGCGTGATGATCAGCGTCGAATTCAGCGCTTTGTTCGCGCTGCTGCCCACAGCCGCATCCATGATGGATTTTGCGCGCGAAGCCGGCGTGCTGGCCGGTTTCACGGCGGCGGTTTATCCGTTCTTCTGGCGCATCGAAGTGACGCTGGGGCGGGATGACGCGCTCTCGGCGATCTTCCTGCTGCTGCTGACGGCCTTCACGTACCGGTTCGCGGCCGCGAAAACTCTTCGGTTGAAAGAGGCCATTCTGTACGGCGTGGCATGGGCCGTGCTGCTGCATGTGCAGTCGAGCGCGGTCACTCTGCTGGCGGCCGACCTCGCGATTATCCTTGTGGCGCAGACGATTTCGCGGCGACGCGGGGGCCTGTTCGCGGCTACCACCCTCGCCACCGTGATCGTGCTGATCGCTCCGTGGACCATCCGCAACCGCCTGGTGATGGGGCAGTGGATGTTCATGCGGGACAATCTGGGATTTGAACTCGCCTCATCGAACCGCGATGAGGCAAAGGCATCTTTGCAGGAAGAATTCTTCGCGAATACGTTCTGCGACACGCATCCAATCTGCAACGCAGCGGTGGACCGCGTGATTGCGCGGGAAGGCGAGATCCGATTCAATCATGAAAAGCTGCAACTCGGCCTTCACTGGATTCGGACGCATCCGGCGCGATTCGCCCGCCTCACGCTCCTGCGAATCATGTATTTCTGGACCGATCTGCCGTTCTACAAGCTGAACTTCGCCGGCCGGACACTGCTGTCTTTGCTCGGATTCGCGGGCATCGTGCTGATGTGGCGCCGCCGCCTGTTCGCGCAGGCCGCAATCCTCTCGGCCGCATGGATCATTTATCCGGCGATCTATTATCTGTTCCGCTACATGACGCGCTACGTGGCGCCCATGTACGGACTCATGCTGCTGCCCGCGGGCTTCTTCGTTTACGAGGCGCTGTTCAACCGTGCCCGTCGCGATCGCGTGCATGCGCCCATCGCCGTGGAGGAGATGGAACCTACACCGTCTCCCGTACGTTGAACTCGAGCTTCCAGCGCCGTCCGTCGCGCGCCACGCACCAGAGCTGAAGCATTCCCGTTTCGGTGATCACCGTCTCGAACGACACCGGCACAACTTCGGACGATTCACCCTCGCTCGTCAGCCGCACCTCGACGGGCGACAACTCCTCGAGATCGTCTCCGAAATCCTCGATCATCGTACCCGGCGCATCGTTCTTCCTTGTCGCCGAGCAGAAGAAGCGAAATTCCGCCGGCTCATCCACGATCAATCCGAACTCGCGATCCGGAATGTTGGTGGAAGTGCCTTCTTCCATGCCGAACTGCGCCACCGCGAGCGCCTTCATTGGCGCAGACATTCCCGGCACAGCAGGCATCGCCGACTCGATCCCGACATAGTAAGACCGCGCGACGCCGCCGCGAATCCTCACGCCCTTGCCATGCCGCGCCGCGCCGTAATATGCCGAGCCGCGCGAAACCGCATGCATCAGATCCTCGCCCGAAAGCAGTTTGATGGCGTCGAAACCCTCATCGCTCAGCCAGCCATTCAGCACGCTCAGGATTCGTTCACGCACGAACGGAGCATTGAGCACGCCGCCGTTGAAGAGGATGTGCGAGGGGCAGGCGAGTCCGTTGGGTCCGCGGCGCACGTCTCCGTGTTCGGTCGCAGACGCCTGCTGCCGCAGGAAGCGCGCCAGATGCCGCGTGATGGCCGCGTCCGCCGCATACGGCAGGCCCATTTCCTGCAGGCCGATGCGCCGCGCGCGCTGCGGCATGTCCGTGCTCGCGACGCGCGGGAAGAAGCCTTCGAGCACCTGCTCCACCTGCTCGCGCCGCAGCTTCGCTTTAATCGTGCCGCCGATCAGACTCGACCCGCGGCCCAGAATCGTCACCGGAACTTCATCGGCATTTGATTCCGGATCGAGCAGCTTCTCCTTCGCCAGACGGCAATTGTTCCACAGCGCCTGCAACTGAAACGCGTCGATCTTCGTGCCGCGCGCCGCCAGATCCCCCGCGATCACATGGGCGAGCGCCAGATCGATGTTATCGCCGCCGAGCAGAATGTGCTCGCCGACGGCGATGCGTTCGAGCGCCAGTTCGCCGCCCTGTTCGGTGACGGCGATAAGCGTGAAATCCGTGGTGCCGCCGCCGATATCCACCACCAGCACCAGATCGCCCTTCGTGACGCGCCGCCGCCAGTCGTTTTCTTTGCCCGGATGGTTGTGCCGCTCGATCCACGCATAGAATGCGGCCTGCGGCTCTTCGAGCATGGTCAGATTGCGGAACCCGGCGGCTTCCGCCGCGCGCTGGGTCAACTCCCGAGCGATCGCATCGAAGGACGCAGGCACCGTCACCAGCACCTCCTGCTCTTCGAATGGCGCATCGGCGTGTTCACTGTTCCACGCATTGCGCAGATGCAGCAGGTACTGCGCCGAAGCATCCACGGGCGAAATGCGCGGCACGCCTTCGGCCGCTTTCCACGGCAGCATGGCGGCGGTGCGATCGACGGAGGAATACGAAAGCCAGCTCTTGGCCGAGGACACGAGACGGCTCGAGACTTCGGCGCCGCGCCGCTGCGCAAGCTTGCCGGTGACGTACTTCGGCGATTCATCCCACGGCAGCGCAGTTGATCCAGCCGGGAAATCGCGCTCGCCCGGTATGTATAAGAAGGAGGGCAGCAGCGTCTCCGCCGCCACTTCGTTCGCATTCACCAGTTGCGGGATGGCCGCGAGTTGCACCGCGGGCTCGTCGGAGATTTCCGTCCAGGCCAGCGAGCAGTTCGTCGTGCCCAGGTCGATGCCGATGCAATAACGCGCCAAACTACTCGACCTCGATTTCGGCCGGAGCGAGTACCGTCAGGTTCTGCCGCGAATTCAACTGGGGCAGGGAAGCGGCGGTCGCTTTCCAGCCGCGGTGCCGCAGCGTGCCCGCGCCTGGCTTGCCCGTCGCCGGCACGTTGCCGACATACTTGACCAGCGCCAGATCGCCCTCCGGCGGCGTCGCTACGCTGCCCTCCACGGCGTCGATCACCGGCGCGAGCGCAAAATGCCGCACCAGCACGTCGCGTGTTTTCTCATGCACGTCACGCGCGGCCGCGCCTACCTGATCGTCCGTGTAGGGCGCGATGTCTTCCATGAAGAAATCGAGAATGCGCGCCTCGCGCTGCAGGATGCCGAGCAGTTGCAGAGCGCCGTCGGCTGGCTTGATCTCGGGTTTTGGCGGAGCGGCCGGTTTCGGAGGCGCGGCAGGCGCGGGCGCCGGACGCAGGCTCAGGCCGAGTTCGGAAACGATGTCCTCCGGCAGTTTGCCCTGGAACAGAAGCGCGAAGAAGGCGCGGAATGCGATGACAAGTCTATGCATTGAGTGGAATTTTCAGGATACAGCGGCGGGCGACGACGGTTTCGTAAGGAAAGTCTTATGCGGCGCGTTCCAACAAAATGTCTTGCTCCGGTTTCCGAGCCGCCAGGTTGCATACACTGCTCTTATGTCGGTACGCATAACACGCCGGGAACTAACGCTTGCCGCGGCTGCCGCAGGCGCCCTTGCCGGCCAGAACAAGGCCGAGCCCGATTACAAAGGCGCTCTCGAGGGGCATGAAAGCGGGATCAGAGCGGAGGAATTTGACCCTGTAGCCTGGACGAAAGAGCGCTGGCGGTCCGCGCCGCTGCAGCTTACATTCCGGGCAAACAGTCGCGCGGAAGCCGAAGCGTGGCAGAAACAGCTTCGCGCCAGGCTGGTTGAACTCCTCGGCGGTTTTCCGGAGCGCCAGCCCAGGCCCCGCGCCGAATTACTCGACAGTCGCGAATTTCCGGCCTATCGACGCGACAAGTTCATCATGCAAACGCGGCCGGGCGTTTTCCAGCTCATGTATGTGCTCACTCCGAAACATGCGGCAAAGCCGATACCGGCAATCATCTGTATTCCGGGGCACGGCCGCGGCGCAGATGACATTGTTGGTATCGACGAGCATGGCCAGGAGCGTAACGACAAGGCCGGCTACCAGCACGATTTCGCAATACAAGTCGCCGAACAAGGAGCTGCCGCGATCGCGGTCGAGCCGATGGCATTCGGCTGCCGGCGCGATCCTCTCACTCGTAAGAAAGGTCTCGGGGCCACAGCCTGCCAACCCTCGGCAGGATCGGCGCTGCTGCTCGGAGAGACGATGATCGGGTGGCGCGGATACGATGTGATGCGCACTATAGACTGGGTCGAAACCAGGCCTGAGTTGAATGCGAAACGCGTGGGCTGTATGGGGATTTCCGGCGGTGGCACATGCACCCTGTTTTCTGCGGCGCTCGACACGCGCATTCACGCGGCATTCGTGAGCGGCTATCTCAATATTTTTCGGGATTGCATAATGAGCATCTCGCACTGCATGGACAATTACGTCCCGGGAATTCTGAACTGGGCTGAGATGTATGACGTGGCTGGCCTGATCGCGCCGCGACCCCTCTTCAGTGAAGGCGGCGATCAGGATCCGATCTTTCCGGTCGCGGCTACGCGGGAGAGTTATGCGCGGGTTAAGAAGATTTACAGTGTGTTTGGCGCTCCGGACGCAGTGCAGCAGGAAATTTTCCACGGAGTCCATGAATTCCATGGCGTCCGCGGATTGCCTTTCCTGATGGAACAAGTCCGGGCCTGAATGAATTGGCGAGGTTGCTCGCGTATCCCGTCCGAAACGGCCGATCCGAATCGCGGAGACGCCCGAGCGTCGCCTTTTGCTTGTTGATCGCTTCAGAATTGCGCCCGGCGGTGATCTAATGATCCATTCATGCAACGCCGCGATCTCCTCAAATCCCTCCCCGCCGCCGCAGCCGCCGGCCTCGCCGGTACGATCGGCGCTCCCGGTCCCTTGCTGGCAGCTCAAACAGCCGCGCGCCGCGGCATGCCGCCGCTCACCATCACCGACGTCAAAATCATCGCCACCGCCCCGACGAACTCCAACTGGACCATCGTCAAAGTCATGACCAGCGAGCCTGGCCTTTATGGCCTCGGCTCCGCGACGCACCAGGAAGTCCCGCAAGCCGCCCAGGCGTACATCGAAAAACGCCTCAAGCCCTTCGTCATCGGCAAGAAGTGCGACGAGATCGAAGACATCTGGCAATCGGCTTACGTTCAGGAATATTTCCGTTCCGGCCCCGAAGGCAACAACGCGCTCAGCGGCATCGATGGCGCGCTCTGGGACATCCTCGGCAAGCGGCTCGGCGTGCCGGTTTATCAGTTGCTCGGCGGCAAGGTTCGCGCGGCGGTTCCGCTCTACGGTCACGCCGCGTCCATGGACCTCGCCGCTCTGGAAGACCAGGTCCGCAAGTACATGGAAAACGGCTATCAGGTGGTCCGCATCCAGACCGGCGTGCCCGGTTTCTCGGGCTATGGCGTCAGCGCGAAAACTTCCGACGCGACGCAGGCGCTGCGTCCCGATGGCGCGCAAGGCATCTCTCCCGTCTTCGATCCCGGCCGTTATCTGAACGCCACCATTCACATGTTCGACTACATTCGCTCGAAGGTCGGCTTCGATGTCGGCCTGATTCACGACATCCACGAGCGCCCCGCGCCGAAC
>DAIDJK010000334.1 GCA_027450225.1 Bryobacterales bacterium
GAAGCGCCAGGCGGTTCAGAGCGTCATCGAGATCCAGAATGCCGGAAGGTGGAGTGGAACTTACCAGAACCGCTTCGTCGATCGGTATGGCCGGAGCCCCCGCGCCCCGTTTGTGGCTGCCTTTGGCGCGCGCGTGGTCCACCAGTATCTGCCGCAGCAGCCGCGCCGCTACCGCATAAAAATGGGAACGGTCATTGAGACTGACATCGGCGTTCACCAGTTTCAGATATGCTTCATTCACAAGCGCTGTCGCGCGCAGCGTATGGCCGGAACGCTCGGAATTCAGATAACGTAAAGCCAATCGATGAAGCTGATCGTAAACCAGTGGCATCAGCTGGTCGAGCGCTTCTTTATTGCCGCCGGACCAGTCGTGGAGCAGGCGCGTGATCAGCTCGGTCTGTGGCGCCATCAGCTAACAATGTTAGCGTGGTCGGCGCTTGTACAGCCGCCGAATTAGGCCTTCCATTTGCAGAAATAGAACAACAACGGCTTCGATCCGGTATTCGTGATGCCGTGCAGCTTGTTCGGCTCGCAATACATGGCCGATCCCGCCGAAACTTTGTACGGCTTGCCTTCGATCGTGATTTCGCCCGCGCCTTCGGTAACGAAGATGATCTCTTCTTCCGGGTGCTGGTGCGGCGGGTGCGGACTCATCCCAGGCATCAGGCGCAGATTTCCCGCTGTCATCGATTGCAGCTGCGGCGTCGATCCGTCGAAGAAGATGTGCAGATCCTGACCGTTCTCCTTCGACTTTGTCGCTCCGGATTCGCTCACCACAGTGTCCGGGATTCTCGAACCATTCGCCGCCGCTGCCAGAGAAGCCAGCGCGGGGAATCCTGCGGCGGTGAAAAGAAAGTCACGGCGTTTTGGCATAAAGCTGATCATACAAAGCTGTCTGGCGCTCCGCGATCGATCGCCAGTCGAACGCCAGCGCTGTCTGCCGCGCCTGCTGCTCCAGTTCGCGGCGCCGCGCCGGATCGCGCGACAGTTCCTCGATCGCGCCCGCCATCTCAGCCGCCGTTCGGGCCACCATCACGTCCCGCCCGTCCACAAGATCCAGTCCGTTGATGCCCGCCGGCGTGCTCACCACCGCGCGGCCCATCGCCATCGCTTCCAGCACTTTGATGTTTGTCCCCGCCGATGCGGTCAGCGGCGCCAGCACCACCGAGGCCAGCCGGTACGCCGGCCGCACATCGGAGACGAACCCCTCCAGTTCTATACCGGGCCGCTGCAGCTCGAAGTCCGCGCGCGCCCGGTGGAAGTCGAGATAGTATTCCGGCCGCGCGCCCGCAATAATGTGCAGCTTGTATCCCGGGCCCAGCAGCGGCCACACCTCGCGCAGAAAATAGTCGAGCGCCAGCACGTTCGGCAGATGCGCGAAAGAGCCGATGAACAGCAGCCGCTTCGGTTCGGGCGCCGACGCGGATGGCTCGAAACGCGCCGTGTCCACTCCATTCGGAAGCGCCGCCGCGTGTTTCGCGCCTCTCACCATCGCCAGGTCTTTCGCGGACATCGTCACCACCGCGTCCACCTTCTTCCATGCCGCGGTCTCGAATGCGCGCCACTTCCCCAGCTGCTGCGTCAGTTCGTGTCTGCGCAACCCCGTCCCGGCCGCCGTGGCCAGCAGTTGCTCCTGCAGGTCGAACGTGATGTCGTGTTCCACCAGCACCGTTTTCGCCTGCATGGCGGCGTCCGCGTACTGCGCCATCCACGTGAATTCCAGTTGCACGATCTCCGCCCGCCACCGCCGCGCCGTCTGCTTCAGGCACGCCCGGAAGGCTTCCGAATCGAACTCTTCCACTGTGTCCGGCCGTCGCGAATGCCGCCGCAGATGCGAGCCGTGGCGGCGCACCAGTATCACCTCCGCGCAGATCGCGAGCAGTTCCGGCGCGGGCGCCGCCAGTTCATCCGCGAAGCAGATCAGTATCTGCGTGCATTGCCCGGCGGCTTCGCGCATCAGGTTGTACATCCGGACCGCGCCGCCGTGCGAGAGCGGAAACGGAACATACGGGCTCGCCACAATCACCGTTCTCCCGCGCCGCGGCGCGTGTCCCGGAAACACCGCGATATCGCCGCCCCCGAGCGCCAGAATTTCGGCTTCGGAAAGCGGCCCGCCCGGCAGCGGCGGCCGCGGACCCATCGCGGGCAGATCGCGAAGCGCATCGAGCGCCGCGCCATTGCCGGACATCGCCCGAAGCTGCAATCGCCGGATCGCTTCCCGCCACAGCTTCCGGAACAAATCGCCCTGCCCGATCGCATGAATCAGAAAGCGAAGGAAGTTCTTCTCGACGAAAAATTCCAGCTGCCGCGCGTCGTAGAAACGCGACGTGGTGGCGCGGTGCCGGTGCTCCACCCGCGCGCCGCTCGCCAGCACGCTCGGCCACCCGCGTTTCCACGCCCGAAAGCCGATGTCCAGATCCTCCACGTACGCCGGATCGAACACCTCGCTCAGTCCGCCCAGCGCCCGCAGCTTCGCCGTATCGTAGAGCGAACATCCGCCGCTGCCGTAAAGAACGTAAGTCATGTCTTCGCCCGGCACGGGCTCGTCGCACCGCAGCGGCAGATCCACAGGCGATTCCCTGCGCCACACCGCCTTGCCCGTTTCCTCGCGCCGCGCTCCTGCCGGAAAAAAGATCTGCGCCGTCGCGCAGAACAGCTCCGGTACGCGGTCGAACGCGCCTTCGAGCGCCGCCACGAATCCGGGCTCCACCACCATGTCGTTGTTCAGCAGCAGCACGCGCTCGAACCGCGCCTGCTCCAGCCCCAGATTCACCGCGCGCGCAAAAGACAGCGGGGCTTCGGTATGGATCGCGCGAATCCCCGCATGCGTCCGCGCCAGCCACTCCCGCGT
>DAIDJK010000335.1 GCA_027450225.1 Bryobacterales bacterium
CCGTTAATCGCAGTCTGCAGATCGGGACGAACCAGCAATTGTCCAGACTGGAACGGAATCTGAGCTGGCTTGCAACCACGGCGTCGGTTTCTCCGTTTATCGGATTGTTCGGAACGGTGCTCGGAATCATCCGCGCGTTCCAGAATCTGGGCAACGCCGGCAGTACGAGCCTTCGTTCCGTCGGACCTGGCATTTCCGAGGCGCTGATCGCGACCGCGGCGGGTTTGTTTGCGGCCATACCGGCGGCGATGGCGTACAACCACTTCGGGCATCAATTGAAGGAATTGGGCTCGATGATGGACGATTTTTCGCTGGAGTTTTTGAATCTGATCGAGCGAAGCTTCGGGGATTAGGCAGCGATGGCGATCAACGTCGGGGGGATGAATGGGGGACGGCGATCGCGCGGGACTCCCGCGCTGGCGGAGATCAACGTAACGCCGTTTGTCGACGTGGCGCTGGTGCTGCTCATCATCTTCATGATCACCGCGCACGTGATGGAGTACGGCATCGAGATCGATGTGCCGAAAACGCGCACAGTGGCTTCGAGTCCAAAGGAACTGCCTGTGGTGCAGGTGTCGGAATCGGGCGAAGTGTATCTGGGCAAGGACCCGGTGAATATCAATCTGCTTGCCGACGCCATTCACTCCCGTTATCCCGGACAGAATGCGGTGTATCTTCGCGCCGACCGCCGCACGCCGTTCGACCCGATCGCACAGATTCTGGCGGTACTGGGCGCAGCGAAATTCGGTGTGAATGTAGTGACTGTGCCGGAAGACTCGGGGCCGGCGAGGCGTTAACCGGCCATGACGGATGCAGAGCCGTTTTACGACCGCGAATCCACGGGGCGGTTCCTCAGCGTCTCACTGCTGGGGCATGCCGCGATCGTGGCGTCGCTGCTCGTTTCCGGCGTGCTGACGTCCACCGAGCGGTTTGGATCGCCGCACGCTTCGAGCGGCGCGGTCGGCGTAAATGCGGTGACAACCATTCCGATTCCACACAAGCAGGGGCCGCAGAATCCGCTCGCGCACGATACGGAGAGCCCGGTCCCTACAATCGTGGAGAAACCACATCCCCAGGCGAAGGCTGTGGAGCCGGACGCGATCCCGATTCCGAACAAGTTCGAGAAGCCCAAAAAGCAACCCCGGCCGCCGGCGCCCACTGCCTACAAAGCGCCCACGCCCTACAAAGACAATCAGCTGTATTCACATGCGCCGCAGGCCACCACGTCGCCCATGTTCGGCATGAAAGGCTCGGGCGGGATCGACATCGGACCGCAGTCCGTCCTGGGGACGCGGTTCGGCGCGTATGTCGATTTGATGCATGACCGAATTGCGCAACACTGGAATACTGCGGATGTTCGATCACTGCCGTCACAGAAATGCGCCATCACTTTTTCCATTGCGAAGGATGGTACGGTGAGCAACGTGCAAGTGTCGCAACCCAGCGGGAATTATCTGCTGGACACGTCGGCAAAGCGGGCCGTGCTCGATTCGAATCCGCTGCCGCCGCTGCCGCGCGAGTTCCCGCGCAGTGAGGCCACCGTGGAGCTCTGGTTTCAGGTACAGAAATAATGAAGCGGAAGATTTCCGTTATATTCGTTTGCGCCGCGCTTCTTTGCGCCGCGGCATTCAGGCTTTTCGCGCAGGACATTCAGGACTGGATCAAAGGCACGGGCGCGAAGCCGGCGCTGGCCGTGGTGGATTTTCGCGGCGCGGGTCAAGCTTCGGCGTTCATGTCGCAGTTCAATTCAACGCTCTGGGACGATCTGCAGAATTCGGGGCTGTTCGAGATGCGCGCGAAAAGCATGTATCCGCTGAACAACCCGCAGCGGCCGGAAGACATGCGGCCGGAGGACAACCATCAGGGCTACGCGCTGGTGGACTGGGCGGGGTCGCCTGTGAATGCGTCTCATCTTGCGTTCGGATACGCGGCGGCCCAGAACGGACTATTCGTTCTTTACGGGTATCTGGACGATGTGCGGCAGGCAAACGCGCAGTCGGCGCAGCTGATCGGGCAGCGATACGCGGAAGATCTGAGCGAAGCGGGCGCGGTGAAGGCGGCGCACGAATTCGCCAACGACATTATCCAGAAATTCGGCGGCACGGCGTCGCTGCTGGGCAGCCGCATTTATTTCGTTTCCGACCGAACGGGCACCAACGAAATCTGGGCGATGGATTGGGACGGCGGCAACCAGAAAGCGCTGACGCACCTGCGGGCGAAGCCGCCGGGCTCGCTCTATCCGGCGGTCTCACCGGATGGCACGCGCGTGGCGTTCACCACGTGGGCTTTTGGCACGCCGAGAATCGTAGTGGTGGACACGCAAACCGGGCGCCGGTTACCGTTTTATAATCAAGAGGCTTCACTGAACGCGACCCCCAGTTTTACGCCGGATGGCAAACAGATTTACTACGCTTCCAGCGCGTCGGGACTCGCGCAAATTTACGTTGCAAGCCTCGATGGGCAGGGTTTCAGAAGGGTATCGTACCGGGACGCGATCGAAGTAGAGCCCAAGGTAAATCCGAAAAATCCATCGTTGCTGTTATTTGTGTCGGGACCCTTGAATCAGCAGATTTACCAGATGACATCGACCGGATCGGACGTCCAGCGGGTTACCAACGGCGAAGGCGAAGCGGCGAATCCGTCGTGGAATCCGGACGGTCAGCACATCGCGTTCTCGTGGACACGCGGCTATGCCACCGGAAACTTTAATGTCTTTGTTATGGACATTGGCAGCCGACAATATGTTCAATTGACTTCAGGGCAAGGACGCAACGAGAATCCGGTTTGGGCCCCGGACGGGCGCCACCTGGTATTCATGTCGAACCGGAACGGGCGGGAGCAGATTTATACGATGCTGGCGAATGGGACACAAGTGAAACAGTTGACCACTCAGGGAGTGAACCGTTATCCGGTCTGGGGCGTGCAGTAAGTCATCATGAGAAACGATCTGCCACTTCAATTACGCAGCGGGCGTACGATGCTCGCGTTTTCGATTCTGATTGCATTATTTGCGGCCGGGTGTCACAAGAAACCGCCGGTTGCGCCACCGCCGGCCCCGGCTCCCACAGCGCCTCCGGCAGCGCCTGCGCCGGAGAAGCCTGCCGTGCTGGAATTCAGCGCGGAACCGTCTTCGATCGAGCGCGGCCAGTCGGCCATTCTGCGCTGGTCGGTCAGCAATGCCACCGATGTGTCGATTGACAACGGTATTGGGACGGTTCCCGCGAATGGCAACCGCCGCGTGATTCCGGGCGACACCACGACCTACACGCTGACGGCGAACGGGCCGGGCGGGAATATCTCCGCGACTGCCACCGTGACCGTGACCGCGCCGGCGCCACCGCCGCCGCAGCAAACCGAAACCAACAAAGGCACGTTCGACAGCCGCATCCAGAGCGATCTGCAGGACGCCTATTTCGACTACGATTCGAGCAATATCCGCGGCGATGCGCGCACCGCGCTGACGGCCGACGCCGACGCATTGAAGCGGATTTTCGCCGATTTCCCGAACGGCACGATTCTCATCGAAGGCAATTGTGACGAGCGCGGGTCGGCGGAGTACAACCTCGGGCTGGGCGATCGCCGCGCCAGCGCGGCGAAGGATTTTCTGGTGCAACTTGGTGTTCCGGCGGACAAGCTGAAAACCATCAGCTACGGCAAGGAGCGTCCGGTGTGCACGGAATCCAACGACGCCTGCTGGCAGAAGAACCGGCACGATCATTTCTCGGCGGGACAGTAGCGAGGGCAGATGAGCGCAAAGGTTCCCGCCTGGGGGACCGTTTTGCGCGCTGAAAAAAAGCGATGCGTCTTTCCAAATCCTCTTTCGTAATTGCAACGCTTCTCTTCACGGCTGGCCGCGGTTTCGCGGCCAGCAAGGAGATGCAGGAACTGCAGCGCGACGTCGCTCAGCTTCAGGATCAGGTACGTACGCTGCAAACCGGCTTCGACACCAAAATGGCCGCTTTGCAGGTGCTGGTGCAGCAGGCGCTGGATGCGGCGACCCGCGCCAACACAAGCGTCGCGACTCTGAGCGGCGGCGTCAGCGATTCCATCAATCGCCAGTTGACGGACCGCCTTACGCCCGTGGCCGGGGTAGCGGCGAAAGTCGATAACCTTGGCAACGACGTATCCGACGTGCGGAATTCGATGGCAGACCTGACGTCGCAAATCAACAAGATTCAATCGCAGTTGAACGACATCAACAACGCCGTGAAGCTGTGTCAGACGCCGGCAGCCGCGCCGCCGCCCGGGGGTGGAGCGACAACGCCGGGCCTGGCTGGCGCCGCTGGCGGAGCGCCGCCGCCCGCCGAGACCCTGTTCAACAATGCTTATCGCGACGAAACCGGCGGCAAACTCGACCTGGCGCTCAACGAGTATTCGGATTTCCTGAATTTCTATCCGCAGGACCCGAACGCCGGAACCGCACAATTCCGCATTGGTGAAATTCACTACACGAAGTCCCAGATGGACGAAGCCGTGAAGGCTTTCGATGCCGTCATCGAGCGCTATCCAAATGGCCAGAGTACGCCGGATGCCTACTTCATGAAGGGCATGGCGCT
>DAIDJK010000336.1 GCA_027450225.1 Bryobacterales bacterium
TCCTCGACGGTGATGTGGTTGGCTTCGAGCGTCTGCCCGATGGCCTGCTCGTAATTGATTCGGGCGTGACTGTAGTTCGCCAGCGCTTCCATCTCGGAAGCCTCCGCCGACGAGAGGTCCCGCTGGTCCTGCACCACCTGATAGGACGTGGTCGCGCCCAGCTGGTATTTCTTCTGGTCGCCATCGAACGTCGCCTGCGAGAGGATACGCGCCTGCGCCGCCGCGTCCAGCCGCGCCCGCGCCTGCTGCAATCCGACGATCGCGTTCCGCACATCGAGCCGGACCTGGTTCACCTGCTTCTGCAGATCGAGTTCGCTTTGCCGGATATCGATCATGCTCGTCACGTAATCCGACTGCGCGGAGCGGTTGCGCAGCGGGATGTTCAGGGAGAATCCAGCCGAATCATTCGGGAAATTGCGCCGGAAAATCTGTTCGAGCAAATTGCCGTAGCCGCCGCTGAAATACGGCACGCCGCCTTCGGAAACTCCCAGCGGCGTCACCTGCCCCGTCAGGCCGTTGTTGGTCAGCTCCATGAACGCCTGCAGCGTCGGCTTCAATTCATTCCTGATCCCCACCAGCCCGATCTTCTTCGAATCGATATTGAGCCGCGCCTGCTCGAGTTCCGGACGGTCCTGCAGCGCGGACGCAACCACGTTCTCGAGCGGCGGCAGAGTCTCGGCGGGCGGCGCCGTCATCCGGTCCAGCGGAACGATGTGCACGTTTTCCAGATCCGGACTCGCAATCCCCGCCCGGCTGATTGCGTTCTTCAGAATCGCTTCCTGCTGGATCACATTGGTCTGCGCGATCAGCAGATCCTGCTTCGCCGCGTACAACTGCGACTGCGCCCGCGTCACTTCGATCTCGGCCAGGGTTCCCAGTTGCACCTGCTTGCGGTTGTTGTCCAGAAGCTGCTGCGCCACGTTCACCTCTTCCTGCCGCGAGGTGACCTCCTGGTTATACGCCACCAGATCCCAGTAAAGATTCAGTACCGAAGAGATGGTGGTGATCACCTGCTGCTTGAACTGCAGGTCCGTCACCTTGATGTTGTTCCTCTGGATCCGGATATTCCGGCCGTTCACCGCCGGCCCGAATCCGTACAGCAGATTCTGCGTCACCTGCAGATCCACATAGCCGTTCTGGAACGGGTTCAGGCTGTAGAACGCGCTGTTGATTTGCGTGAACTGGCTGGCATACGTCATCTGGGCCGACGTGCCCGTCAGCCAGCTTTGCGAATACTGAAACTGGTAGGTGTGCAGCGTCTGCACCAGAGCGTTGGTTCCGATCAGAACCGTGTTGCTCTGCGGACTGGTCACATGCTGCCAGTTCATGTAGGCCGAGAACGCCGGATCGAGCGAGGGCGGTTGCGGCCCCAGCTGCGTCACGATGCCGCCGCTTGAACTTACGCCCGCGCCGCCCGTGGTACTCACGCCGCTGGTGTTGACGCTCACGCCCTGCAGGCTCACGCTGGTCGGCCCCGGCGACAACCCAAGCCCCACCGTCCGCAGCAGCCCGCCCGCTTCGGCGCGCCGCAGAATTTCCTTCGCCAGCAGCGGACCGTAGCGCTGGATTTCGATGTCGATATTGTTTTCGAGCGCCAGCGCCACCACGTCGCGCGAAGTCAGATACAGGTTTCCGGCGCGAATCAGCGAATCGACGCGCGAGGAGTTCGCCAGATTCGCCGGCGGAACGTAACGCGTCCGGTAAGGGTTCGTGATCCAGCCGAGCGCGCCGTGCGCCGGCTCAATCCGCACGTTTTCATCGGCTTGCGCCAACACTGCGCAAACCGCCACCAGGGCGACCCCACGCATGGAACGCCTGAAACCACCGCACGAAGTCATTCTTCTTACATTAACGGGCGATGCCGGTCGCGGGTTCGAGAGAATCTTCGGCGGCGCGCATCCGCCGCGTCAGCGCTTCGCCGGCACAACCTGAATCTGAAACAACTTCGGCCACAACTTCCCGGTGACGAAAAGCCGTTTCCCCCGCGCATCGTACGCGATTCCGTTCAGCACCGCGTCCGGATTCGGCCGCAGCATTTCGCTCAGCAGCCCCGCGCAGTCGATCCACGAAAGCACCTGGCCCGTGGCGGGCGAAATCCGCGCAATGCGGTCCGTCTCCCACACATTCGCGTAAATCTGCCCGTCCACCCACTCGAGTTCATTCAGCTGCGCCACCGGCGAACCGCCGTCGCGAACCTCGATGCGGCGCTTCTCGGCCAGCGTCTTCGGATCGAGCACGCGAATCGCGGATGTGCCGTCGCTCATGAAAATCTCGCGGCCGTTGTTCGCCAGTCCCCAGCCTTCGCCCGTATAGGAAAACCGCCGCTCGACCGTGAAATCCGAGCGGCCATAAACAAATCCCGTTCCGGCCCGCCACGTCAATTCCACGATTTCCGGCCCAAAAACGGTAATCCCCTCGCCGAAATATTGCGACGGCAGATCCGCCTGCTGGAGCACCTGCCCGGTTTCGAGCTTCTCCCGACGCAGCGACGAATGCCCGTTCAGCCCCGTGCCTTCGTACAAAAACCCGTCGTGATATTCCAGTCCCTGGGTAAATGCGTTCGGATCGTGCGGAAATTCGTGCACGACCTTATACGAAAATACCGGCGCGCCGGCGCAGGCCGCCATCGCCGCCGCAAGCGAAATCGCCAGCAGCCGCTTCAAGCCGTCCGGCTCCAGACCTCAGGCAGCAGTTTGTCGATCTCCGTTACGTCTTCCGGCGCCACCGTCCAGTCCGCCGCCTCCGCATTCGCGCGCGCCTGCTCCGGCGTTCTCGCGCCCGCTATCACCGACGCCATCGGCGCGTGCGCCAGCAGCCACCCGAACGCGAGTTCGAGCAGCGAATGCCCGCGCGCCGCCGCGAAATCGATCAGCCTTTCCACAATCCCGAAATTCTCTTCGTTAAACACCTTCGGCCCGAATCCCGCGTCCGCCCGGCTGCCGCCCGGAATCGGTTCGCCGCGCCGGTATTTGCCGCTCAGCAGCCCGTTCGCCAGCGGGAAATACGGAATGAACGCGATGTCGAGCCGCCTGCATTCCGGCAGCACGTCCTTCTCCGGCTCGCGGTGCAGCATGTTGTAGTGATTCTGCACGCTGACGAACCGCGCCGCGCCCGCCTTCACGGCATTCTCCGCCTCGCGCAGCTGACCCAGCGTGAAATTCGAGCAGCCGATCTCCCGCACCTTCCCCGCTTTCACCAGTTCGTCGAGCGCGGCCAGCGTCTCCGCGATCGGCGTGGATGGGTCCGGCTGATGCAGCTGATAAAGGTCGATGCGGTCCGTACGCAGCCGGCGGAGGCTGTCTTCGAGCGCGCGCCGGATGTACGCCGGCTTTGCCCCCTGCCTGCCTTCCCCCATGCTCATGCCGAACTTCGTCGCCAGCACGATGCGGTTTCGCCGGGCGCCCATGATCCGCCCCAGGAATTCTTCGCTTTGCCCTGCGCCATAAATATCGGCGGTGTCGAAAAAGTCGATTTCCGCATCGAGGGCCGCGTCCACCACCCGGGCCGATCCGGCTTCATCGGTTCTCCACCCGAAGTTGTTGCATCCAAGGCCGACCGCCGACACCTTGAGCGAGCCAATCTTTCTTTTTTCCATACGCCCTCTTCGAAATATTACCCGCAGACCTGGCGCCACTTTCCCTGCAATTGATACCTGCGGCGAAAAGTCGCGCTCATAAACTTCTGCCCGCGGCGCAGAGCTGCGCTTGTAAACTTATAACGTGGCGGCCAATCTTCTGCCTGCCGCCGGGGCAGCCGGCGAACTGGCCGCGCTCTCCGGCATCCGCGAGGCTCTCCAGTGGTTCACCCGGGAAAAGCAGTGGGTGAACGACATCCACCTTCAGCTTTGCCGCATTCCCGCGCCTACTTTTCTCGAGCAGCAGCGCGCCGAATGGATCGCGGGACAGTTCCGCGCGCTGGGCTGGCACGTCACGCTCGATCGCGCCGGCAACGTGCTCGCCTCCCTTGAACCCGATCCCGCGGGCCCCATGGTCGCCATCACCGCGCACCTCGATACCGTGCTCGCGCCCCGCATGAAAGACGATATCGCGATCGACCGCGAAGGCGATCTGCGCGGACCCGGCGTTTCCGATAACGGCGCGGGTCTGGCCGCGCTGCTCGCCATCGCCCGCGCCATCCGCTCGGCGCCCGATCCCGGCGGCCTCACCTGGATGCTCTGGAATCGCATTCTTCTGATCGCCAACGTCGGCGAGGAAGGCGAAGGAAATCTCGCGGGAATGCGGCACATCTGCCGGCCCGGCGGCGTCATGGAAAAGATACAGGCGTTTCTGGTGCTGGATGGCGCCGCCACCGATCACATCACCGTGCAGGCGCTCGGCAGCAGGCGCTTCGAGATTACGTTTTCCGGCCCCGGCGGCCACAGCTGGAGCGATTTCGGCATCGGCAACCCCGTTCACGCGCTCAGCCGCGCCGTCGCGGCCTTCGTCGATGGCAATCCGCTCGATCCCCGCTCCAGTCCCAAGGTCGCCATCAACGTGGGCGTCATCGAAGGCGGCAGCGGCATCAACGCCATTCCCGCGCAGGCGCGCGCCAAAGTCGATATCAGGTCGGAGAGCAACGCAAGGATGGAAGAGCTGGTCACCGCGCTGCAGATCGCCGTATCCCGGGCGGAGGAAGTGGAGAACATGCGCGCGCTCGGCGGAAAGCTGACCGCCCGCCTGCGCGACATCGGCAATCGGCCCGCCGCCCGCCTGCCGCTCGATGCGCCAATTATCGCCGCCATCAAGGCGGTGGACGCGCACCTCGGCATTCGCGCGAGGCTCGATTGCGCCTCGACTGACGCCAACGTGCCGCTCGCCTGCGGCATCCCGGCCATCTCCATCGGCGCCGGGGGAGTCGGCGGCGGCGCCCACACGCAGACCGAATGGTACCGGCCGGATGGCCGCGATCTGGGATTGAAGCGCGTCCTGCTCACCGCGGCGCTGCTGCTCTCGCGCGACGGCGCTCCCGCTTGAGTACGTCACACAAATTGAGCAACGCGAAAAAGCAAAGTTGAGCAACGCGAAAAAACAAAATTGAGCCACGCGAACAAGCGCAGCCGGGCTGAACTCGCGCTGGCCGGCGTAACGGTAGTCTGGGGTTCCACCTTCGTCGTCGTCAAATCGGCGCTCGCGCTCGTCCCGCCGCTGCTGTTTCTGGCGCTCCGCTTCGGCGTGGCCACACTCGCTCTCGCCGCCATCTATGGTCCCGGTCTGTGGCGCGCCCGCCGCCGCGCGGCGCGGTGGATCTGGCCTGGCGTCTTTGCCGGCGTCCTTCTTTATATTGCCTACGTGTTTCAAACCGTCGGACTCGAGTACACCTCGCCCTCGAAATCGGCCTTCCTTACCGGCCTTTCGATACCGCTGGTACCTTTTGTGAACTCAATCGTCTACAGGAATAGACCGCGGCTGCTGGAGGTCGCCGGCGTCCTGATCGCTTCTCTCGGTATGGCCCTCATGACCCTGCCTTCCGGGAAGTTCGAGATGGGGCGTGGCGATATTCTCAGCGTGTTCTGCGCGGTCACGTTTGCGTTTCACATTGTGCTGATCGGTCATTTCGCCCCCCTCTCCGGATTCGAAACCCTTGCGGTGCTTCAGGTTGCGGCGGCCGCCGTGCTTGGGGCCGCAGGCTGGCCGGTGGCGGGGCGCGCCGCTGCTCATTTCAATGGAGAAGTGGCAGCCGCCGTGCTGATTACGGGTCTGCTGGCCACCGCCCTGGCATTTACTACCATGGCGTGGGCGCAGCAATACACGTCGGCGACGCGGGCGGCGCTGATATTCGCTCTCGAACCGGTGGTAGCCTGGCTCACCTCCTTCCTGCTCACCGGCGAAACAATGTCGGCCCGCGGCGTTTTCGGCGCCGGGTTGATTCTGACCGGTATCGTGGTAGTGGAACTGAAACGAACTGAAAGTACGGAACATCATTAGAGAGCGAGTGGCCGATCCCGATGTATAATCTGGGCAAACCGCGCTCATTCGAGAGGAGTTAGTCACCAATGAGTTTTTACGAGAAAGCCCGGCGGCAGAAGTTTCTATCGTCGATGTTAATCCTCTTTACGCTGGCCCTGGGCGTCCTGATCGGCACGGTGCTGCAGACAGGCGCCAAGGCGGCCAAGGAGCAGGTTGTTGCGGCCGACGCCACGCCACTTACCATTCCCAATCCGGTCATCACCCAGAATCAATTCACGAAAGTGGCGAAAATGCTGGAGCCCTCGGTCGTGAATATTTCAACCGAATATATCCCCAAACAGAACCAGCAGACTCGAAACCTGCGCCGCCGCGGCCAGGAGCAGCAGCAGGCGCCCGATGAGGGCGACGACAACGGCATGCAGGAATTCTTCCAGCGCTTTTTCGGCGGTGGCGGAATGATGCCGGAGCCGCAGGACCAGCCGAGCGCCAGCCTGGGTTCGGGCATCGTGGTCGATCGCAACGGCTACATCCTCACGAATAATCACGTGGTCGAAAAGGCTACCCGCATCCACGTTCGCTTCTTCAATGACGATCAGGAATATCCGGCCAGCGTCGTCGGCGTCGACAAGGACACTGATCTTGCCGTCATCAAAGTCGAGAAAAAGAACCTGACTCCGGCTCGCATCGGTAATTCGGACGCGCTCCAGGTCGGCGATTATGCCATCGCCATCGGCTCCCCGTTTGGCTTCCGCGAAACGGTCACCATGGGCATCGTCAGCGCTCTTTCGCGCGGCACCGAAGACATCGGTTCGGACGTCACCAGCTTCCAGCACTTCATCCAGACCGACGCCGCCATCAACCCCGGCAACAGCGGCGGCCCGCTTGCCAATATCGATGGCCAGGTCATCGGAATCAACACCATGATCGCCAGCCGCAGCGGCGGCAACCAGGGTATCGGCTTCGCCATGCCCATCAACACCGCTGTCAAGGTTTACAACGCCATCATCAAGAGCGGTCACGTCACACGCGGCTCCATCGGCATCCGTTTCCGCGAGAATCCCGATGTTCAGCAGCAGACCGATCTGCTCAAGGTGTACGGCGCCACGCACGGAGTTTTCGTCGAAGAAGTCGAGCCGGATGGCCCGGCGGCGAAAGCCGGCGTGAAGCCTGAAGACATCATCACCTCCATCAACGGCAAGCCCGTGATGCGCGGCCAGGATCTCATCGACATGGTGGCGGACAGCCCCGTCGGCGAACCGCTGCAGGTCGGCATCGTCCGCGACAAGAAGCCGATGACCCTCGCGGTCACCGTCGGCGACCGCACCAAGATTTTCGCCGATCAGTACGGCGGCGCGAAGCAGGGTCCGGCGGAAAATGCCGAAGGAACCCAGATGAAGTTCGGCATGTCCATTCAGCCGCTCAACCAGACCCTGCGGCAGCAGATGAATCTGCACACCACGGGCGGCGTACTGGTGCAGTCGGTCGAGCCGGGCTCGTTTGCCGATGACATCGGCCTCGCCAAGGGCGATGTCATCACGGAGATGAATCGCCAGCCCGTCAACAGCCCCTCCGATATCACCAGCGTTCAGAGCAACCTGAAACCCGGTGACCCGGTGGCGTTCAAGGTGATGCGGCAGGGTCCGCAGGCGGGTCCCCGCGGCGGCGCCGACTGGCAGCCGCTCTATCTGGCGGGTTCCGTGCCTGCAAATCAGTAAAACGTAGTTTATAATCGGCTGAGAAGGGGGCGTTGTCGCGCCCCCTTTTTTTGTATTTCCATGAAATTACGTCCGATTGTGGCCGCCGCCCTGCTGTTCGCAATCACATGGGTCGCGCCGGCGGCAACCTCGTCCAGATCGAAGAAGAAACCCGCCTCACGCTCGAATGCGGTGCACGCCACCTACAGCGATGCGTCCGGCCATTCGGCCGGCCATGCGTCTTCGGGAAATTACCGAACGAAGCCAACGCGCGGCCGATCTGCTTCAAAATCAAGGGGTAAGGGCCGGAGGAGCGCAGCCGTCCGGCGTGGTCCGCCCCGCCAGCTTACCCCCACCCCGGAGCGCTACATGGAGATCCAGAAGGCGCTCGCCGATCGCGGATATTTGAAAAACGAACCCAGCGGCGTCTGGGATGCGGCATCGCAGGACGCCATGCGGACGTTCCAGGCGGACCAGAAACTGGACCCGTCGGGCAAGCTCACCGCCGCCTCGCTCATCGCGCTGGGCCTCGGTCCGAAACGCGAATCGCCCGTGGCCAGGGTGAGTGCGGATGCATCTCCCCATCCCGCCGGCGCTCCGTCGCCGGCGCAGACGTCCGCTACGCCACCTGTTCCGGCAAACCCGGTGAGTCCGGCCGCCCGGCAGTAGCATCTCTGCTCGCGAGGGAAATCAAAAATGAAAGCAGTCTTGCTTCGCGGCTACGGCGGCGTCGACCAGTTGGACTACACCGATGTGCCCACCCCTGAACCCGGCGAGGGACAGGTGCTGATCCGGGTGATCTCTTCGAGCATCAACCCGGTCGATTACAAACTGCGCGAGGGAGCGCTGAAACAAATGATGCCTCTTGACCTGCCGGCCATTCTCGGGCGCGACGCGGCGGGCGAAGTGGCTTCGATTGGTAAAGGAGTTTCGCGTCTGAAGCCCGGCGACCAGGTGTTGGGCCTGGTGCATGCCAGCTACGCCGATTTTCTGGTTGCCGATGAGAATGTTTTCGCGCGTATTCCGGACGGCCTCGATGCGGACGAGGCCGGTATCCTGCCTCTGGTGGTACTCACCGGCGCCCAGCTCGTCGAAAACGGCGTTCAGCCGCGCGCCGGCGAGACGGTGCTGGTGACCGGCGCCGCCGGCAGCGTCGGGCGTACCGCGGCCTTCGTCCTGAAACAGCACGGCGCCAGGGTCATCGCCGGGGTCCGGCAGACTCAGCTGGCCGATGCGAAATCTTCGGTCACAGCCGATTCCGTGGTCGCCATCGATACCGCGGAAGGCATCGAAAGCCTCCCCGAACTCGATGCCGTCGCCGACACGATCGACGGGCCGACGGCCGCGAAACTGGTCTCGAAGCTGAAGAAATCCGCCCGCTTCGCCTCGGTGCTGGGCAAGCCGGATGCGGTTGTGAACGCCGGAATCGAGGCGCGGCCCGTCTGGGCGCAACCTGACGCCGTCCGGCTCGCGCAACTGGCGCACGATTACCGCGATGGAAAACTGAAGATTCCCATCGCCCGGAGCTACAGGCTGAGCGAAATCCGCGAAGCCCAGGCGTTTGCGGAGAAGGGCGCGGACGGAAAAGTGGCCATTATTCCATGACGTTGGCGCGCAGCCACGCCGCCACATCCCCTACGAACCGGTGAACGCTGGCGTCGGCGATCCGATGCCCGGCCACCGCGTTCAGCATCTTCCCGACGGCTCCCAGCGGCGGCTCGTAAACGCCCGAAAAATCGAGCTGCGTTTCGGTGGATGTCAAAGGGTAGACCGCCAGTTCCGCCTTCATGAAGGGGAACAGCGCGGGCAGCGTCGCGGCCTGCCATTCCAGCTTCAGCCGGGTGGCGGGCGGCGAGACAGTCTCTTCGATTCCGGTGATCGCGATATTGATATCCGTCTCGACCGCGATTCCACCCAGATCGATGCGCAGCTGCGAAGCCACCGAACGCGCTCGGGACGCAGCCGCGCGCGTGGCCGACTGAAAAATCGAAAGCGCGTCCTTCGTCAGCGCCGCCCGCACCCGCTCGTAAGGATGGTTCACATAATCGAAGACGCGTGTTTCGGCTGCGGTACCCGGCATCATATGGCGCTCCTGAAGTTATATAACAATATCGTGGCTCTGACACGACGACACTTCAGCCGGTTGGGCGCGGCCGCCGCTTTCGCGCTCGGAACGGGACTCGGAAAAGCCGGCGAATTCGATTACCCCTGGAAACTGGGCATCATCACGGACGAGGTTTCGCCGGATCTGCCCCGCGTTCTCTCCAGCTTTTATCCGAAATACAAACTGCGCTGGGCGGAGATCCGCAATGTGGCGCTCGATGGAAAGAGCAAATACGTCTACCGCACCGCCACGCCGGACCAGCTCAAACAGATCAAACACGAATTCGACGACGCGGGCGTGAAGGTTTCCGTACTCGACACGGCCGTCTACAAAATTCCACTGCCGGGCACTCGCGGCATCGGCGACAACGGCCAGGAAATGCACCCGGGCCAGGGGGAGTTCGACCGGCAGCTTGACGATCTGAAGCGCGCCGCCGATGCGGCCCACGCGCTCGGAACGGACAAGGTTCGCATCTTCGCGTTCAGCCGCGTCCAGGATCCGAATACCGTGTTCGATCGCGTGGTCGAGGAGTTGAACAAGGCCGTGAAGGTGGCTCACGAGCAGAACATCGTTCTGGTTCTCGAAAACGAATTCAGCTGCAACGTGGCCACCGGCGCGGAGAGCGCTCGTTTGTTCAAGGCGATCTCCGATCGCCGTCTGATGCACAACTGGGATCCCGGCAACTGCATCGAAGCCGGCGAAAACCCGTTTCCCACCGGCTGGGATCTGCTCGATCACAGCCGCATCGCGCACATTCATCTGAAAGACGCGCAGGGCAAACACTGGGCGCCGGTCGGCAAAGGGGAAATCGACTTCGTCGGCCAGTTCACGGCGC
Organism: Bryobacterales bacterium; assembly: GCA_027450225.1. Taxonomy (GTDB): domain Bacteria; phylum Acidobacteriota; class Terriglobia; order Bryobacterales; family Bryobacteraceae; genus BOG-234. The sequence continues at coordinate 10,540 of DAIDJK010000336.1, forward strand.
TCAAAAAGATGAAGTACTCGGGCACCATGTCGCTCGAAACGCACTACCGCAACGCCCAGCGCGACCCGTACACTTCGAGCGAAGAGTCGATGGACGGCCTGTTCGCGACGTTGAAGAAGGTTTAGCGAAAAAAGGCCTGGCAACTAAGGCCTGGCGCCTTACAACTGCACGATGCCGCGGTTCAGCGCGGCCACCGCGGCCTGGGTGCGGTCGCTGACGTTCAGCCGTCCGAGGATGGCGTTCACGTGCCACTTCACCGTGCCTTCGGTGATGCCGAGTTTGTCCGCGATCTGACGGTTGCTCATGCCCTTCACGATGAGTTCCAGAATCTGAAGCTCCCGCGGGCTCAGGTCCGAACCGGGCGTGCGGTTCGCCAGCGTTTCCTTCACCGATGCCGGCAGATACTGAACGCCCGATCGCACGCGGCGGATTGCGTCGATCAGATCGTCGTGGGCCATGCCCTTCAGCAGGTATCCCAGCGCTCCGGCTTTCAGCGCTTTGTGGATGTCCTCATCGCCCTGATAAGTCGTCAGCACGATGAATACGGCGGTGGGATGTTTGGCCCGAATCTGGCGGATGGCCTCGACGCCGCCCAGTTCGGGCATCCGCAGATCGATCAGAGTGACGTCCGGCAGTTGTTTCTCGAACATCTCGACCGCCTGCAGTCCGTTCGATGCTTCGCCCACGACGGTCATATCGGGTTGTGCGTTGATGATCGCGGCGAGGCCCAGAACAACCACCGGGTGATCGTCCGCGATCATGACGCGCGTTTTTGATGTATTAACCATGCTTACCTTTTCCGTTCACCGGGAGACAGGCGATCACGGTGGTGCCGTGTCCCGGACTGCTGCGCAGGTTGAAAACGCCGCCCAGATGCTCCACGCGCTCGCGCATGCCGGTGATGCCGAAGTGCCCGTTCTCGCGCGCCATCTCGGGCGTGAAGCCGGCCCCGTCGTCGCACACCTCGAGGCGCACCTCGGCGGGATCGAACGCCAGCTTCACCACGATTTCACGCGGATTGGCGTGCGACACCGCATTGCGGATCGCTTCGCGCGCCACCAGCAGAAGATTCCGGCCGGCGGCGGTGTCGAGCGGCGCGGGCGTGCCGGTAATATCGGCGCGAACCGGGATTCCTTCGGCTGCTGAAATCTGGCGCGCAAAGGCGCGCAGCGTATCGGCCATTCCCGTATCCGCCGATTCGTGGCGCAGATCCCAGACAGCCTCGCGGGCCTCGTTGATGGTGTCGCGAATCTGCTGGCGCGCGCGGTCGTGGAGTTCGCGCGCTTTGTCCCCCGCGGCGGGCGGCAGCGTGGACGCCGCTTCGAGCAGCGTCGAAACACCCACGCAGCCCTGGATTACCGTATCGTGCATCTCGCGCGCCACGCGCGTCCGTTCGGCCAGCACCAGCGCGTACCGCTGGCGCGTCTGAGCCGCGAAAATCCGCAACCCCGCCCACACCAGCAGCGCGCCCGCGGCGAAACAAAAGAACATGAACCAGCGGGTCTGATAAAACTGCGGCTCCCACGTAAACGGGAGAAATGCTTCCGTGACGCGGTCCGGCGCGGCGCCGTCGCGCGCCATCACTTCGAACGTATACCTTCCCGGCGCCAGATTGGTGTAGGAAGCAACGCGGCGCCGCGATCCGGCCACCCAGGTTTTGTCGAGACCGTCCAGTTTGTATTTGAACGTCACGCGGTCCGGCGAACGCAGAGTGGGCGAAGTGTAGGCGATTTCGAGTTTGCCCTCGTCCGGCGGAATCCGTAGATTCGGCTCGGCGGGAAGCACGCGGTCGCCGATCTGCAGGCTCTCAATCAGCACCGGCGCCGCCGGACCGAAATGAAGCTGCCGCGGGTTCAGCCGAACCGCGCCTTTCACGCTGGGAAACCAGATGTCGCCCGATGAAGCGATGCAGCCGGCCGACTGCGCCCCGCCGTTCATCTGGCTCGACTCCATTCCCTCCCCGGTGCCGTAGGGCACGATCGCGATGGGACCGGTGCGTCCGTCGGCCACCGCGTCGAGTTCGCGCCGGTCCGCCGAGAAGATCCCCGCCGGAGTGCTCATCCACAGACGGTCGTGCCCATCGTCGAGAATCTGGTAAATCGAGTTGCTCAGCAGCCCGTCGTGCGTGGTGTAGTGGGTGATTTTTCCATCGCGGATGCGCACGAGACCGGCGCCGCGCAGACCGAGACAGATGGTTCCATCGGGCTCGGGAAGAATCGCCCAGATGCGCTCGAATCCGAGCTGCGCGAAGGCGGCGTCGTGAACGAACTTTCCATGGCGCACGCGGTCGAGACCGCCATCGGTGCCCACCAGCAGATCGCCCCCGCGATCGATGGCGAGCGAGCGCACGCCGCCGTACGAAAGCCCGTCTTCGAGGTAGTAGGTATGGACATTCGAGCCGTTGATGCTGGTGAGGCCGCTGCCTGTGGCGACCCACATGACGCCGCTGCGGTCTTCAAGCAACTGGCGGATGCCGTTCGATCGCAGGCCTTCCGCCATCGAGAATACCTGCACGTTTCCATCCTCGATGCGGAACACGCCCTGCGCGACGGTGCCGATCCACAATACCCCCGAGCGATCGAAATAAACGGACCGGGCGCGGGCGCCAGCCATGGCGCGAGGCGCGGAGAACGGCGTCACGCGGCCGTCCACATAACGATAAGCCTGGCCGGTAACGGTTGCCATCCAGATCGCGCCATCGGGGCCCTGGTAAACGGTGGCGACGTTGTCGTCATCCAGGCCGTCGTGCGAATTGATGGTGGTGACGGCGCTCTGCGTCAGGCGCAGAAGCCCGTCCTGCGTGCCGATCCAGAGCTCCCGTTCGCGGTCTTCGAAGATGGAAGAGATGGTGTTGTCCGGAAGGATGGCGGGCGCGCGATAGAGCGTGTGCTGGCCATCGTGCAGGCGCCAGATGCCTTCTCCGGGCGTGCCGATCCAGACGTCTCCGGCGTGGTCGGCCAGCACGCGGTCCGCGTTCAGCCGCGCCAGCCAGGCGTCCGGCTCGATATGGCCATCGCGCACCCGGTAGACGCCGTTGTCGCCGGCGAACCAGAGCACGCCGGAACCGTCCTCGGCGGCCGAGAAAACGGAGTCGCCCATGACGCGGAATTCGGGAAGAAGAACGGGAACATCTCCGCGGACCCTGTAGATACCGGCGCTGCTGACGATCCAGATCTTCCCGTTACGGTCTTCGAAGATCTGGCGAACCGCGCAGACCGGCATGGCGGGGGTATCGTCGAGGCGGATCACGTTCGGCCCGACAAGCTGGAACAGGCCGCGGTCCGTTCCCACCCAGACGCGGCCGCGCGAATCGTCGAGGATGGTGCGGACGAATCCGTTGGAGAGACCCTCTTCGCGGCCCCAGGAAGTCCACACACCGGATTTCAGGTGCGTGACGCCGCCGCCTTCGGTGCCGATCCAGAGCGAGCCGTCACGCGCGGGGCGCAGCGCGGTGATGCTGTCGTCGCGCATGGCAGGCGCGTTCGAGCGGTCGAAGACGGCGAATCGCACGCCATCGAAACGCACCAGTCCGCCGGAAGTGCCGATCCAGAGAAAACCATCCGGTGTTTGCGTGAGGGCCTGGATTTTATTTTGCGGAAGCCCGTCTTCACTGCGCCAGATGCGGCGCGCGTAGTCGCCCGGCGCAAGAGCCGGCGCGGCGCTCGCTTTCACCGCCAGAGCGCTCACCGCCAGAAGCAGACCGATGGACAGACGCGGGCGCATCCGTCCAGTAGTCTATCCGAAGCGCGGGAGCGGACGGATTCCCACCAGTTGGGGTACCGGCGCTGAGTACGGCGCCAACTATGGATAGGTGGAACCCTGAGGAAAACCCGATAACATAACGTACGGGCCGAAGGGCCTGTTCCTCAAAAGTGCTCCGAAATCTTCGAACGTTGTCCCTGGTTATCGCGTCCGCCACATTCCTGCTGGCGGCGGCATCCTCAATCGCGCCGCTGGGCAAATACACGGCGGCGGAACATCGCGAATGGTCGTTTCAGCCGCGCCTGCATCCGGCGGTTCCGTCGTTCAGCGATCCCGCCGACAAGGCCTTCGCGAAGACGGCGGTGGATGCCTTCGTGCTGGCGCGAATGAAAAAGGAAGGACTGGCGCCCGCGCCCGAGGCGGACCGCGCCACGCTGATCCGCCGCGTGACGTTCGACCTGACGGGGCTTCCCCCGACGCCGAAGGAAGTGGATGCGTTCGTGAAAGACCGCTCCGCGAAAGCCTGGGAAAAAGTGGTGGACCGGCTGCTGGCGAGCGAGCATTACGGCGAACACTGGGGACAGCACTGGCTGGATGTTGTCCGGTATTCGGATACCGACGGCTACGAATACGATACGCACCGGCCCGACGCGTGGCGGTATCGGGATTACGTGATCCGCGCCTTCAACAACGACAAGCCGTATGACCTGTTCATCCAGCAGCAGGTGGCGGGCGACGAGATTGCGCCGAAGCAATGCGCACAGGCCGCACACGGTCCGTTGTGCGCGTCAGAAGAAGACGAGATGCTGATTGCGGCCGGGTTCAACCGCCTGGGGCCGGTGCGCAAAAATGCGGGCAACCAGCAGGTGGCGAGCAGCCGCAACGAACAACTGACGGAGATGACGAACATTGTGGGCGCGGCGATTCTGGGCGTGACCCTCGGGTGTTCGCGCTGCCACGACCACAAATTCGATCCGTTCCGCCAGAGCGATTACTACCGGATGCAGGGCTTCTTCGCTGCGGCGCAGCCGTACGACCTGATTCAGGCGAGCGCGGAAGAGCAGAAAGCGTGGCAGGAAAAAGCCGCCCCCATTCAGAAGGAAATGATGGCGGTACGGAAGGAAATCGCGGCGCACAAGGACGGCTCCGGCGTAACGGAACTGCAGAAGAAGCTGGACGACCTCGAAGACGAGATGCCGCCGGCGCTGCCTTCCATCTTCACGGTGCGGGACGACTTTTCGAACCGTACCGAAATCCACGTGCTGGCGCGGGGCGATTATCAGAACAAAGGCGACCGCGTGGCGATGCGCGTACCGGGAATTTTCCTTCCGCCCGATACGCCGGAACTGCCGGAGAACACCCCGAAGCCGCGCGTGGAACTGGCGAAGTGGCTGACGAGCCCGGACAATCCGCTGACCGCGCGCGTGATGGTGAACCGCATCTGGCAATACCATTTCGGCCGCGGCATTGTGGGCACGCCGAACGATTTCGGACGCATGGGCGAAGCGCCCACCAATCCGGAGTTGCTCGATTATCTGGCGAATGAATTCGTGGCGAGCGGCTGGAGCGTGAAGCACATGCAGAAACTGATCCTGATGAGCAACACGTACCGGCAGTCTTCGCATGCCGCAAAGGCGGCGCTCGACAAGGACCCGGACGGGCGCTATGTGGAGCGCTTCCCGCGCCAGCGCCTCGAAGCGGAGGAGATTCGCGACGCGATGCTGGCGGTTGCGGGCGATCTGAACTGGAAGGCGGGCGGCGCGCCGGTGATGGTTCCCATCGACAAGTCTCTGGTGGACGCGCTCTACAAGCCGTCGCAGTGGCAGCCCTCCAAAGACACGGCGGAATACGACCGGCGAAGCGTGTACCTGATCGCGAAACGCAATCTGGAACTGCCCTTCATGCAGGTGTTCGACGCTCCGGACATGCAGGTGAGCTGCCCGCGGCGGGAAGTGAGCACGCATGCTCCGCAGGCGCTCGAAATGTTGAACGGCGATCTGGCGAACCAGCAGGCCGCAATCTTCGCCGCGCGGCTGCGGAAAGAAGCGGGACGCAGCCATCGCAGGCAGATCGAACTGGCTTACAAGCTGGCGGCGGGCCGCGCGCCGAAGCCGGCGGAGATGCAGGCGGCGCTGAAGTTTCTCGCCGCGAAGACGCCGGACGAGGAATCGCGGGCGCGGGAGCAGTTCGCTCTCGCGATGTTCAATCTGAATGCATTTTTGTACGTGAACTAGAAGCAATCGAGTAAAGCCATGGCCGAACACGTTCGAATCACCCGAAACCGCCGCGAGTTCCTGACCCACGCCTTTGGTGGTTTCGGAGCGCTGGCGTTCGCCGACCTGCTGATGCGCAACGAGGCGCGGGCGGCCACGCTGAGCGGGAATCCGCTGGCGCCGCGTCCGCCCGAGATGCCGGACAAGGCGAAAGCCAAAGCGGTGGTGTTTCTTTTCATGGCGGGCGGCCCGAGCCACCTCGATACGTTCGACCCCAAGCCGCTGCTGACGAAGCTGAACGGGCAAAAGCGCCCGGCGGAGTTCGGCGAAGCGAAATATCAGTTCGTGACGGGCAATGCGAAACTGCTCGCCTCGAAGCGAACGTTCAAAAAATACGGGAAGAGCGGCATCGAAGTTTCCGATCTGCTGCCACACACGGCGTCGATGATCGATGACATCGCCGTCATCCGGTCCGTGCATGGCGACATGGTGGTGCACTCGGCGGCGCAGTATCAGTTGTTCACGGGCCGCATTATTCCCGGGTTCCCGAGCATGGGCGCGTGGACGCTCTACGGGCTTGGCAGCGAGAGCGAATCCCTGCCGGGCTACGTGGTGATGCCCGATCCTCATGGCGCGCTCGAAGCGGGCCAGCCGATGTACTCGAACGGTTTTCTGCCGGCGATCTACCAGCCGACGATGTTTCGGCCGGGAGCGAAACCGGTGCTGAACCTCGATTTGCCGCAGGGCACCACGCGCGATCAGCGAATCAAAACGCTCGATCTGATCAAACAACTCGACCGCGCGGACATGAATCCGGGCGATGCGGAACTGGAAGCGCGGCTGAACGCCTACGATCTCGCTTTCCGGATGCAGACGGAAGCGCCCGAAATTTTCAACCTTTCGACCGAATCGCAGCAGACGCTCGAGATGTACGGGATCGGCAAGCCGCAGACGGACGATTTCGGGCGGCGGCTGCTGCTGACGCGGCGGCTGATCGAGAAGGGCGTGCGTTTCGTGTGTCCGGTTTCAGGCGGCGGCCCAGGCAACATGCAGTGGGACGCGCACGACGATATCGAAGAGAACCATATCCGCATGGCGTCCCAGACGGACCAGCCCATTGCGGCGCTGCTGAAAGACCTGAAGCAGCGCGGACTGCTCGATTCGACGCTGGTGGTATGGGGCGGCGAATTCGGCCGCTCGCCGGAGTCGCAGGGCTCAAAGGGGCGGGATCACCACAACCTCGGCTTCACGATGTGGATGGCGGGCGGCGGCGTGAAGGGCGGCCAGGTGATTGGGGCCACGGACGCGATCGGGCTGAAGGCGATCGAGAGCCCGTACCACATCCGCGACGTGCATACCACGATTCTGAATCAGCTCGGGCTGAATCAGGATGTGCTCAGCTATCTGCACCAGGGCCGCAAAGAGCGGCTGACGGAGATTCGCGGCGAAGTGATCAAACAAATCGTGTGAGAGCGATCATCGCGGCCGGCCTGGCGTGCGTTGCGATGGCTGCGGCGCGTGACGATGCCGATCTGCCGGAAGGACCGGGGAAGGCGATCCTCGAGAACAGTTGTGAAGAGTGTCACGATGCCGGCCGTATCGCGGACAAGGCGTGGGCGAAGGACAAGTGGCGAGAGACGGTGCAGGATATGATCGCGCGGGGCGCGACGCTGAAACCTGGCGAGATCGACACGCTGGTGGATTATCTCGCCACCTATTTCGGGCCCGACAACAAGCCGGAACCCCAGCCCTGATCCAACGGGCCCTGATCCAACGGGCCCTGATCCGGCAAGCCGATTGCAGCAAGCAACCCGGTGAGGTTGGATGCAATTGAGACGAAGACTTCTTGCGCCCGCGCTGATTGCGGCGGCGCTTGCGCTCACCGGATGCGCCGGGCGTTATGGGGTGGGCTACACCGCGTACGATCCCTATTACGACGACTATCACCCCTGGATGGGGCCTGAGCCCGGCTATTACAACGACTGGCTGATGTACAGCCATCGCCCCCGGATGGATTACCGGCGGCTGCGGCCCGAAGACCAGCGGCAATACTGGCAATGGCGGCACGCAAACCATCCGGAACCGGCGGGGCGTCCGGGACGCGGACGCGGCGGACATTAGTTAATCCATCACTGGGGGCGGAAGAGATCGATGCGAAGCCGGTGATTGCGGGCGCAGGCCAGCATGGCTTCGACGCCGCCTTCGCCGAGGGCGGCCATCAGTTTTGCGGCGATCATGCGGCGCGCCGAATCGTGTGAGTTCAATTCCGCGATCAGGTCCTGCTCGCGCATCTCGCCCGAGAGAACGGCGGCGATGAGGGACGCTTCGGCGGCGCGCTGCGTGCGAAAGCGTTCGAAGGCGTGACCAGTGTCCGGACCCTCGAACTGTCCGTCGTCAAAGGCGAAGC
>DAIDJK010000337.1 GCA_027450225.1 Bryobacterales bacterium
AACAGGTGCGAGGCGGTGTGGCGGAAGGCGCCGAAGAAGATGCCGCGGGGCGTGTAAGCGAACAGGTCGGCATTCTCGTCGAACGATTTCGTCAGCGGTTCGACCTTCCCGCCTCCGGCGGGGACGCGGGCGATCAACCAGTTGGCGTAGTAATAATCGGGATCGCCGCCGGCAGTCTCGAAAGCGATCCAGCGGCCGTCGGGCGACCACATCGGATTGCGATAGGGACCGGATTCCGTGGTAACGGCGTGGGCCTTTCGGGCGGCGATATCCAGCACGTAGATTCCTTCCCGTTGCGTATCGCGGGGCTCGCCTTCGAAGGCGATGCCGGCGCCGTCGGGAGACCAGTCGAAGCCGCCGATGACGTATTTGCCGGGAGGAGTCAGCGAGACCGGCGTGCGGCCGGGCCGGGTAACATCGATGCGCCAGAGGGTGTTGGCGCGAGCCCGGTCTTCCACGATTTCGAAATCGCCGTATCGGGCATTTTTTCCGGAGTTGGCCGGGCGCTGTTCGTCGTCCGTGGTGAAGGCGATGGAGCGGGAATCGGGCGACCAGCGGAAATCATTGACGCCGGAATCGAGGCTGGTGACATCCCGGCTGGCGCCTCCGGCGGCGGGCACGATCGAAATCTGCTTCGCGCCATTGCGATCGCTGAGGTATGCGATCGCGCTGCCATCCGGCGACCAGCGCGCCCAGCCGTTCCAGCCGCCGCCGGTGGTGAGAAGACGCCGGGAATCGGGATGATCAACTGAAACCAGCCAGAGATCGCTTTCGAACGCGTTGTCCGTCCAGTTGGTGCGCGAGAGCTGATAGACGACGAAGCGGCCGTCGGGCGAGATGCCGGGCGACGAAGCGGTCTGGAAAGAAAGGGAGTCGTCTATGGACGGGGCGATTGAGGGAGCCGACGAGAGCGGTGCGGAGCGGCGTCCGGGGGACTGTGCAACGAGCTGAATACCGAGCGTGACAAACAGCAGGAGACGAAAGGCCAGCGTCACTTTTCGTACAAGTGTAGCAACAGAAAAGCGCTGGCGCTGACAAAATGACGTACCGAACCGCTTGTTTTTGGCGGAAAGCGGGAGGCAATCGACGGCAGGGCCGGAAACCGGGCGTTTGCGGCGGTGTGGTACCTGCTTTGCACACAGGATACGGACGGCGTGCAAACGAGCGAACTGGACGGGCGAAAACGGGTGGTGATCGAGGGCGTGCGTCCGGAGATCGACGCAGGCCGGTTTGCGATCAAGCGCGTGACAGGCGAGCGCGTGACGGTGGAGGCGAACGTATTCGCGGACGGCCACGATGCGGTTTCGTGCCGGCTGCTGTACCGCCGGGCGGCTGACACGGAGTGGCGGAGCGTGCGCATGGATGCGGCCGGGAACGATTGCTGGCGAGCCGAATTTCGCGTGGGAGAGCCGGGCGAGTATCTCTACACGGTGGAGGGCTGGGTGGACCGGTTCAAGACATGGCGCGGCGACCTGGCAAAGCGCGTGAAGGCGGGGCAGAAGGTGGATGTGGATCTCCAGATCGGCGCGGACCTGCTGGTGGAGGCGGCGGAGCGGGCGAATGGGCGCGATCGCGAGACGCTGAGCGATGCGGCGGCTGCGCTGAGAGATACGGCAACAGGCGGCGCGCGCGTGGATACGGCGCTGGCGGAGGAGCTGTTCGAGACGGTTCAGCGCTGGCCTGATTTATCGACTGCCACGCGGTATGAGAGGGAACTGCGCGTGGTGGTGGATCGCGAGAGGGCGCGGTTTTCGACGTGGTACGAGCTGTTTCCGCGTTCGTGCTCGCCTGTGCCGGGGCGGCATGGAACCCTGGCAGACGTGAAGGGCTGGCTTCCGCATATAGCGTCGGCCGGATTCGATGTGGTGTATCTGCCGCCCATTCATCCGATCGGGCGCGCGTTCCGAAAAGGCCGGAACAACTCTCCGGTGGCAACGGCTGACGACGTGGGGAGCCCGTGGGCCGTGGGCGCAAGCGAGGGTGGCCATCTGGCGATCGATCCGGCGCTCGGGTCGCTGGAAGATTTCGAATCGCTGACCGAGGCTGTTCGCGAGCGCGGTATGGAGATCGCGCTCGATATCGCTTTTCAGTGCACGCCGGATCATCCGTGGGTACGCGAGCACCCGGAGTGGTTTCGCAAGCGGCCGGACGGAACGATTCAGTATGCCGAGAATCCGCCGAAGAAGTATCAGGATATTTATCCGATCGACTTCGAGACTCCGGACTGGCGGGCTTTGTGGGAGGCGCTGAAGGGCGTCTTCACTTACTGGGCGGACAAGAACGTAAGAATCTTTCGCGTGGACAATCCGCACACCAAGGCGTTTCCTTTCTGGGAGTGGGTGATTGCCGGGGTGAAGCGCGAGTATCCTGATGCTATCTTTCTGGCGGAAGCTTTTACCAGGCCCCATGTGATGTACAGGCTGGCCAAGCTGGGGTTCACGCAATCCTACACCTACTTCACCTGGCGTAACACTAAAAAAGAGATTACGGATTACTTCACGGAACTGACGCAGACTGCGGTGCGCGAGTACTTCCGCCCGAACCTCTGGCCCAATACGCCGGACATACTGCCGGAGGCGTTACAGATTGGCGGCTGGCCGGCTTTCATGTCGCGCTATGTGCTGGCGGCGACGCTGGGAGCGAACTGTGGAATCTATGGTCCGGCCTACGAACTGATGGAGCATGCGCCAAAGGAGCCGGGCAGCGAAGAGTATCTCGATTCAGAGAAGTATGAGATCAGGCGCTGGAACGTGGATTCGCCGGAAAGCCTGAAGAGTTTTATAGGCCGGGTGAACCGGATTCGCCATGAGAACGACGCGCTTCATCAGGACCGGACATTGCGCTTTCATGAAACGGATAACCAGAACCTGATCTGCTATTCGAAGACGTCCGAGGATGGCGCGAACATCATCATCGCGATCGTGAATCTGGATTTCGCGCACACGCAGGGCGGATGGGTAACGGTGGATCCCGAGGCGCTGGGGCTCGATCCGGTACGGTCGTTTGAAGTGCACGATCTGCTGGGCGGCGGGCGATATCTGTGGCATGGCGCAAGGAACTATGTGGAACTGGAGCCGGATAGTCTGCCGGCGCATATTCTTCGCGTGCGCCGGTGGATGAAAACGGAGAGAGATTTTGACTATTACCTCTGAACTGCTGACCAGTTTCGATCTGCATCTGCTGGCCGAAGGCAGGCACTACGCGAGCTATGAAAAGCTGGGCGCGCATGTGCTGGCGGATGGGGCGGTGAGCTTTGCGGTCTGGGCGCCAAACGCGGCGGAAGTGTCAGTGGTGGGGGAATTCAACGGCTGGCGGCCCGGCGAAGCGCGGATGGAACTGCGGACGGAAGCGGGAGTGTGGGCGACACAGCTCTCCGGAATCCCGATGGGCGCGGCTTATAAATACCACATCGTTTCGAAGTACAACAGCTATGTCGTGGATAAGGCCGATCCCTACGGTTTCTATGCCGAGCTGAGACCGAAAACGGCATCGCGCATCTGGGACTTATCGCGCTATCAGTGGGGCGATGCGGACTGGCGCAACAGCCGGCCGGAGAATCCGCTGGGCTGTCCGATGTCGATCTACGAGTTTCATCCGGGTTCGTGGCGGCGCGTTCCCGAGGAAGGGAACCGCTGGCTGACGTATCGCGAGATGGCGCCGATGCTGGCGGACTACCTGAACGAGATGGGCTACACGCATGTGGAACTGATGCCCATCGCCGAGCATCCATTCGACGGCTCCTGGGGATATGAGACAACGGGCTACTTCGCGCCGACCAGCCGCTTCGGCACGCCGGACGATTTTATGTACTTCGTCGATTATCTGCACCAGCGGGGGATTGGAGTAATCCTCGACTGGGTTCCGGCGCATTTCCCCGACGACCAGCACGGGCTCGTGTATTTCGACGGCACGCATTTGTATGAACACGAGGACCGGCGGCTGGGCCACCATCCGGAGTGGAATACCAATCTGTTCAACCTCGGGCGGAACGAGGTGAGGAATTTTCTCATCAGCAATGCGTTGTTCTGGCTGGACAAGTATCACGTGGATGGCCTTCGGGTGGACGCGGTGGCCTCGATGCTGTATCTGGATTACGCCCGGAAACCGGGCCAGTGGGCGCCGAACCGGTATGGAGGCAGGGAGAATCTGGAGGCGATCGAATTCCTGCGCGAGTTGAACACGCAGGTATATGGGCACTTTCCGAAGGCGTTGACGGTGGCTGAGGAGTCGACCGCGTGGCCGATGGTATCGAAACCGACATGGCTGGGTGGTCTGGGTTTCGGGTTCAAATGGAACATGGGATGGATGCACGACATGCTCGATTACATGTCGAAGGATCCTGTGTTCCGCAGCTACGAACATAATGAGCTGACGTTCAGCCTGGCCTACGCCTTTTCGGAGAACTTCATTCTGCCGCTTTCACATGACGAAGTGGTTTACGGCAAAGGCTCGCTGATCCGGAAGATGCCGGGCGATGACTGGCGAAAGTTCGCGAATCTGCGGCTGCTGTTCGGCTATATGTTCGGGCACCCTGGCAAAAAGCTGATGTTCATGGGCGACGAGTTCGGGCAGTGGTCTGAGTGGAATCACGATTCGAGCCTCGACTGGCGCCTGCTCGATTCGACGAATCACAAAGGCGTGCAGAGATGGGTGCGGGACTTGAACACGCTGATGCGTGGCGAGCCTTCGCTCTATGAACTGGATTCCGACGCGGCCGGCTTTGAATGGATCGACTGCAAAGATGCGGAGCGCAGCGTGGTGAGTTTTCTGCGGCGCGGCCGCAATCCGAATGACATGCTGCTGTTCGTGGCGAACTTCACGCCGGTGGTGCGATTCAACTATCGGGT
>DAIDJK010000338.1 GCA_027450225.1 Bryobacterales bacterium
ATGTGGACGCAGGCCGGAACCGCCTGCGGAATGTTCGCCTTCGTGCCGCTGGGCGACATGTTCCCGCGGCGGGCGCTCATCACGATCATGTGCCTTGCGGTCGCCGCCGCCACCGTGTTGATGGCCGGGGCACCCGGCCTCGCGGCGGTGAACCTTGCCAGCTTCGGCATCGGCCTCACGTCCATCGTTCCCCACCTGGTTCTGCCCTTCGCGGCGAAACTTGCTCCAGCCGAAACGAGGGGTCACATTGTCGGCATCGTGCTGGGCGGTTTGCTCATCGGAATTCTGCTGGCGCGGGTCGTGGCCGGGTACGTCGGGGATATCTTCGGCTGGCGGACCATGTACTGGATCGCGGCGCTCGGCATGGCGCTTCTCGCCGTTGCCCTCCGGTTCACGCTGCCGGTGGACCGGCCGGATCAGCATCTCACGTATCGTGAGCTCCTCGAATCCATCTGGCGCCTGGCGCGCACCGAACCGGTGCTTCAGGAAGCCGCCATCACCGGCGGCATGCTGTTCGGCGCCTTCAGCTCGCTCTGGACTACTCTGGTCTTCTTTCTTGCTCTTCCGCCTTATCATTACGGCGCGCGAGTGGCCGGGCTTTTCGGCCTGGTGGGCGCCGCCGGAGCTCTGGCCGCCCCCCGCGCCGGACGGCTCTCGGACCGCAAAGGTTCGGGTTTCACCGTGATGCTCGCGATCCTTGTCACCCTGCTTTCATGGCTGGTTTTCGGCGCGGCGGGGACGCATTTGTGGGCGCTGATCGCCGGGGTCATCCTGCTTGACCTCGGGGTGCAGGCGGGCCATGTGGCCAACCAGACCCGTATCTACGCCCTGATTCCGGAGGCCCGAAGCCGCCTCAACACGGTCTACATGGTGGCTTATTTTCTCGGCGGCGCGCTCGGTTCCGCTCTCGGCGCTTTTGGCTGGACGCGCATGGGCTGGACGGGCGTCTGCATCGCCGGCGCGGCGCAATGCGCGGTTGCGCTCGCCGCCCGGGTACGGGGCGGACCGGACCGGAAAACCGCCCGGAATTCGCCCGCTACACTGGTAGCTTCACCCCATGCGTAGTTTGCGCTGGCTCCTGCTGGTGGCGATGGCCGTGGTCGCGGGAGCCACTTTCGTGGTTTATCGGGCACAGATCATTGCGCAGCGCGCCAACCGGAGGCCGATTCCACCGTTTGTCAGCACCGATACCCGCGCCGAAGCCCTCGATTGGGAGTGGGGCCAGAGCGCGGATGGCAAACCCCGAGTTCACATCACGGCGAAGCATTACAAACAATCGGCGGACGAGGATCACGCCGAATTGCGCGGCATCGAACTGCGCATTTACATGAAAGATGGCCAGCATTTCGACCGCATCCGCACCGATGTGGCCACCTTCAGCACAAAAGAGAAAAAGTTGTACGCGCCTGACGAGGCCGAAATCACTCTGGACGTGCCCGCCCAGGGCCAGCCGGCCCACCAGTTGACCTCCATCAAAGCGGCGGGCGTGAATTTCGACAGCGAAACGGGCCACGCGGTTACCGACAAGCACGTCACCTTTACCTTCGAGAACGGCAACGGAACCTGCATGGGCGCGGCCTACGATCCGCAGGCTCATGCGCTGCATCTCGATCACGACGTCGACATCAACCTGAATGGCAAAGGTCCGAAAAGCAAGCCGATGCGCGTCGAGGCGGGCGAGCTCGAATACAGCGAAACGGAAGCGGTGATCCATCTCGGCCCATGGTCGCGGATGACCCGGGATCAGCTCACCATCAACGCCCAGCACAGCACGGTGAAGCTGACCGCCGAAGGCGGCTCACGGCGCGTGGACTGGATTGACGCCGAGCACGGCGTCGGGACCGACCAGCAGCCGTCGAAGAAGCTCGACTATTCAGCCGACCAGATGCACGTCAGCTACAACGCCGATGGCCAGATGGACAAAATCTCCGGTACCGGGCACGCCAGCCTGGTTTCACATGGCGATGGATCGGACACCACCATGTCCGGCGACCGCGTGGATATGAGTTTCGTCACCAACGATGCGGGGGAGAGCGTGCTCACATCGGCGGCGGCGAACGGCCACGGCAACATCGTTTCAAAGCCCTGGAAAGATCCGAAAGGACTGACGCCCGATACCAAAATCCTCAGCGCGGACGTACTCGATCTGCAGATGCGCCCCGGCGGCAAGGAACTGGAGCGCGTCAATACCCACACGCCGGGGACGCTCGAATTCCTTCCCAATCAGCCTGCGCGCCATCGCCGGATTCTGAAGGCGGAGCGGATGACGATCAATTACGGCGTGAAGAACGAGATTCAGTCGTTCCACGCCGTGAACTGTTCCACGGAAACTTATCCCTCGGCCGCCGACAAGGCGAAGAAGAAACCGGATGCGAATATCGCTTACACCTCCAGCAATTCGATCGATGCGTCGTTCGACGAAAAAGGCCAGATGGTTTCGATGAAGCAGTCCGGCAATTTCCACTATTCGGAGGGCGTGCGCAAGGCGCAGTCGGACGACGCGATCCTCGACAATACGAAGAACGTGATGGACCTCGACTCGCACGCGCGCATTTCCGACGACACCGGATCGACCGCGGGAAATCACATCAGGCTCGACCAGACGACCGGCGACTTCGATGCTCAGGGCCATGTGGCGACCACGCGCCTGCCCGACAAGAAGAACGCATCCGCAATGCTGGACAAGGACGAGCCGACCCAGGGGACGGCTGACCGCGTGGTCTCGGCCGAGCGGAACCACGTGATCTACTACATCGGCAACGCGGTGCTCTGGCAGACGTCCAACCGCGTTTCCGCCAACCGCATCGATATCGACCGCGACAAGAAGACGCTGGTGGCCGATGGCGGCGTCATCTCGCAGTTCATCGACGATAAAAACAAGGACAACAGGAACTCCCCGGCCGATCCCGTGTTCACGGTAATCAAGGCGCCGCACATGGTTTATACGGATCAGGACCGGCTGGCGCTCTATACCGGTGGCTCGAATCTGTGGCGGCCCACGCTGACGGTAAAGTGCGACACGCTCAAAGCGTTTCTGAATCCGGAAGATTCCACGGCCGATTCGCGCATCAACAAGGCTTTTGGGGACGGTAAGGTGGAAATTGTGGAAACCGCGGCCGACCGCACCCGCGTGGGCACGGGCGAGCACGGCGAGTACTACACAGACGACGGGAAAATCGTATTGAATGGCGGGACTCCGCAGTTGAACGACAGCTTGCGCGGAAACACGCGCGGCCAGCAACTGACATACTTCACCGACGACGACCGGCTGATTGTGAACGGCGCGCCGAAGGACCCGGTGCAGAGCCACCTGCACAGGAAAAGAAGCTAGTGGAGACTCTCCGAACCGTCGATTTATGCAAGGCCTACCGTGGCCGGCGCGTTGTGGATAACGTGTCCGTCGAGGTAAGCCGAGGAGAAATCGTCGGCCTGCTGGGACCGAACGGGGCGGGCAAGACGACTTCGTTCTACATGGTGGTCGGGCTCATCAGTCCGGATTCAGGGAGGGTACTGCTCGAGGATTTCGACCTGACCACCATGCCGATGTACCAGCGCGCGCGCCACGGAATCAGCTATTTGCCGCAGGAAGCGTCGGTCTTCCGCAAACTGACCGTGGAGCAGAACCTGATGGCAATTCTGCAGACGCGCCGCATGTCCGGCCGCGAGCGCCGCGAGAAGATGAATCACCTGATCGAGCAGATGGGCCTCGAAACGGTGCGTCGCAGCAAGGGTTATGTGCTCTCTGGCGGCGAGCGGCGCCGCGTGGAAATCGCGCGATCGCTGGCGATCGATCCGAGCTTCCTCCTGCTCGACGAACCGTTTTCGGGCATCGATCCGATTCAGGTGCTCGAACTCCAGCGCATCATTCTCGATCTGAAGCGGGACGGCATCGGGATTCTGGTGACCGACCACAACGTCCGCGAGACGCTGAGCGTGACGGACCGCGCCTACATCATCAACGCGGGCAAGATCTTCCGCAGCGGCAGTCCCGACAAGCTGGCGCAGGACGCGGAAGTGCGCCGCGTCTATCTCGGCGAGAGCTTCAGCTTCGGATTGCCCTGAAGACGCAGGCGTCCTGTCGCATTTGAACTCCCCGCGCCGATAGCAGGCGTTGTCTTTGTCCGGGGCCTCACCCTGGCGCCTTGACTGCCGCCGTACTCGGTCGAACGGAATGGGATCGCCTCAATACAGGGCGGCTCCAGTTGTATGACGATGAATCCGGCCGAACAGAAAAGCTGGCGCGATCGCGCCGCTGCGTTGCAGAACATCCCGCCGGTATTAAAGCTTCTCTGGAAATCGGGACCCGGCGCCGTATCGGGCGAAATGATCTCGCGCGTGCTCGCGGCGCTGGTGCCCGTCGCCACGCTCTGGGTGGCGGCCACCATCATCAACATCGTTGTCGGGAAGATAAAAAATCCCGGCGAGCCGTTTCCTTCTTCCATCTGGTTCTGGCTCGCGCTCGAATTCTCACTCGCCGCGCTGGGCAGCATCTTCGGACGTCTTATCGGCTATTTCGACGGCCGAATTGCGGACAATTTCAGCGCCGAAGTCAGCGTGCGCATCATGCAGCACGCCGCCACTCTGGATCTGACTTCGTTCGAAGATCCCGTCTTCTACGACAAGCTGGAGCGGGCGCGCGTTCAAGCCACGGATCGCATCGCCATGCTGAACGCGATCGGCAATGTCGTCCAGCAGTTC
Organism: Bryobacterales bacterium; assembly: GCA_027450225.1. Taxonomy (GTDB): domain Bacteria; phylum Acidobacteriota; class Terriglobia; order Bryobacterales; family Bryobacteraceae; genus BOG-234. The sequence goes on from DAIDJK010000338.1 coordinate 4,699, forward strand.
GTCACGCTGGCGTCTCTTGCCATTGCGCTCTTTATTTACAACCCGCTGCTGTTCTTCTTCCTTGTAATTTGCGTGGTTCCGAGCTTCCTCGGTGAAAGCCACTTTGCGTTTCTCGGCTATTCGCTCGCTTACCGGCTGACTCCACTAAGAAGAGAGCTCGACTATCTGCGCGTTCTGGGCACCAGCCGCGAAAACGCGAAAGAGCTCAAGATTTTCGGGCTCGCCCCCTGGCTTCGGGAACGCTTCTCGGGACTCACGGAACAGCTCATCGACGAGAACCGGAATATGGCGAAGCGGCGGCTGGGATGGGGAACGGTATTCGCGATTCTCGGCTCGCTCGGCTACTACGGCGCTTATGCATACGTTGTTGTGCAGGCGCTTCAGCTCAAGATATCCATCGGCTACCTGCAATTCCTGGTGGGAACCATAGGCGGTACTTCCACTCAGATCGCCGCCATCTTCTCCACGTTCTCGAGCATCGCGGACCAGTCTTTATTCCTGACGGACCTGATCGAGTTCTTCGCGATGAAGCCGCACATTCATTCGTCTGAAAACGCCATTCCGGCGCCGCGGCCGATCCGCGAAGGCTTCGATTTTCAAAATGTCCGTTTCCATTACCCCGGCGCCGAGCGTCTTGTTTTAAGAGATTTGAATCTGCGGATCGAGCCAGGCGAGCGTATCGCTCTGGTTGGGGCGAACGGGCAAGGCAAAACGACCCTCGTGAAGCTGATCACGCGCCTTTACGATCCAACGGGAGGCCGCATTCTTCTCGACGGCATCGACCTCCGCGAGTACGACATCGACTCGCTGCAGCGCGAGATCGGCGTTATCTTCCAGGACTTCGTGCGGTTCGACATGCCGGCAAGGGCCAATATCGGGGTGGGCAGGCTCGAACACATGGATAATGAGTGCCGCGTGAGAGAAGCGGCCCGCAAAAGCCGCGCGGATGAGATTCTGCGCAAGCTGCCCGGAGATCTGGAGCAAATGCTTGGCAGGCGCTTTGAAGGCGGCGTGGATCTTTCGGGCGGAGAGTGGCAAAAGTTCGCGCTGGCCCGCGCCTATCTGCGGGATGCGCAGGTACTCATCCTTGACGAGCCGACCGCAGCGCTCGATGCGGTAGCCGAATTCGAGGTGTTCAAGCGTTTCTCCGAATTGAGCGAAGGCCGAATGGCGCTGCTCATCTCGCACCGCTTTTCGACAGTGCGGATGGCGGATCGCATCGTGGTCCTGGAAGACGGCGCGATCCGGGAGCAGGGCACGCACGATCAGCTTCTTTCGCGCGGCGGCTTGTATGCCGAAATGTTCGAACTCCAGGCGGCGAATTACCGATGATTCGAGGTTCACTGATCGCGTTCGGCAGAAAGAGCGCCGTGGCCGGCCGCATGCGGAGGCGCAGCGCGGGCTCCGCGTTCTCCGAACGGATTCTAAAATGCGACCGGACGCTGCGGAAATGCGTGGAGGCTTTCGCGCAGCAGCAGGGTGGAGGCCATTCCGCCGGGGCGTGGGCAATCGACAATTATCCCGATCTGCACGCCGCGCTGCGCGACATCCGGCAGGCGATTCCTCCGAGATACTACGGGCTGCTTCCCGTCATCGATGAGGCGGGCCCGATTGAAACGCCCCGCATCGAGGCCGCCGCCACATCATTCGTTTCATTCGCCTGCGGCGAGTTCGATGGCGCGGCGTTCAAAGCTTTCCTGGATGCCTATCAGGATGCCCAGCGGCTGACGCTGGCCGAACTTTGGGCGGCGATTCACTTCGTGCGCTTCGCATTGATCGAGCGCGTGATGAACGAACTCCGGCATGCGACCGTTACCGAGGAGGCCGTGCGCGCGCCCATCAATTCACTGCGCGGGCTCGAGCGCTTCACGTGGAAGGATGCCGTTGAAGATCTCTCGGTAGTGAATCGCATCCTCCGCGACGATCCGTCGGGAGATTATCCGCGAGTCGATTTCGCGACCCGGGATTTATACCGGCACGAAATCGAAAAATGCGCGCGCCGCAGTGCGAAGAACGACGAAGACCCGGCGCTCGCCGAAGAGCGCGCCGCCAACGAGGCCGTCTCGCTCGCCGGGCGCGCCGAGGGCCCTCGCCGCCGCCACGCCGGTTACTGGCTGGTGGGGCAGGGCCGCGAAGAGTGGCAGCGCGTCTGTGGCTACCGGCATCGCGGCCTGCATGCGCGGCGCTTTATCCTGCGGCATCCGAATCTCTGCTACCTCGCGTGCGCCGCCCTGCTGACCGCGGCGATTGTAGCCGCCGCCGGCGCCATCATCCAGCCGCAACCTCTGCTCTGGCTGTTGCTGCTGGTCCTGCCGGCTCTGCACGTCGCGCTCGCGATCCTGAATCCGATCGTCACGTTCACGCTGCCGCCGAAGCGATTGCCGCAATTCGATTTCTCCGACGGCGTGCCAGATGAATTTCGCACCTTCGTGGTGGTTCCCACGCTGCTGCTTTCGAAGCAGAACATCGAGAATCTTCTCGAGAATCTCGAGATTCATTACCTCGCCAATCGCGATCCCAACATCCTGTTCGCGCTGCTCACCGATTTCCCGGACGCGGCTGAGCGCGAAGTTGCCAACGACCGGCTGATCGAGAATTGCGTTCGGGGCATCGAGCGGCTGAACAGGCGTTACCGCTCGGCGCGGCACTCACCCTTCTATCTTTTTCACCGCGCCCGCGAATGGAATCCGTCCGAGGGCAAATGGATGGGGCGGGAGCGCAAGCGCGGCAAGCTGAACGACTTCAACGAATATCTGCTGGGTCGCGCCGATGCGTTTCAGACGAAAGTGGGCGATCTCACGGCCGCCCGCGGCGTCCGTTTCGTGATCACGCTCGACAGCGACACGCAGCTGCCGCGCGACACCGCGCGCAAGATGATCGGCGCCATGGCGCATCCGCTCAACCGGCCGGCGCTCGATCCCGAGACGAAGATCGTCAACGAGGGCTATGGGTTGTTGCAGCCACGCGTCGGGGTCAGCATACAGTCGTCTGTCCGCTCGCGTCTGGCCCGCATCTACTCGGGGCAGGTCGGCTACGATCCATACGCCACGGCGATCTCCGACGTCTATATGGATCTCTACGGCCGCGCTTCGTTTACGGGCAAAGGGATCTATGACGTGGAGGCATTCGAGGCCGCGGCGGGCCGCTTCCCGGATAACACGCTGCTGAGCCACGACCTGATTGAAGGCGAGCACGTTCGCGTGGGCCTGATCACCGGCCAGGAAGTGATCGACGATTTCCCGGCGCGCTACGAAGCCTTCTGCAAGCGCAAGCACCGCTGGGTGCGCGGCGACTGGCAAATCGTGCGCTGGCTCCTGCCCAGCGTTCCGGGCCGTGACGGCAGGCCGGAACCGAATTCTCTGCCGCTGGTTTCACGCTGGAAGATCTTCGACAATCTGCGCCGCAGCGTGATGGAGCCGTCGGTTCTGCTGATGTTTCTGGCCGGCTGGATCTTCCTGCCGGAATGCGGGTTCGCGTGGAGCATCGTCGGCCTCGCGCTTTTCGTGTTGCCCGTGTGGTTCGATCTGATCGTCGCCGCCATCCGCATCCCGCCGCCGCGGTTCATCAAGCCGTATTTCCGCGAGGTGGCGTACCGGTTCGCGAGGGGCCACCTGGACGCGCTGCTCACCCTGGTGTTTCTGCCGCAGCAGGCGCTGCTGATGATGGACGCAATCTCGCGAACGCTGGTTCGCCAGTTCATCACCCACAAGCATCTGCTCGAGTGGGAAAGCATGGCGCAGGTGGAAGCCGGAAAGAGTTCCGGTACGAGCCTGCCGAATCTGTACCTCGCCGCTTCGCCGGTGCTCGCGCTTGGCGTGATGCTGCTGATCCCGGCAAACGAATCGTGGAGCAATATCGCCTTCGCGCTGCTGGAACTGTGGCTCGTTTCGCCGCTGGTGGCGCTGTGGCTCGATTCGAATCCCGGTACGTCAACCGGTCTTTCGGAACACGACAACACTTTCCTCCGCGACATCGCGCTGCGCACGTGGCGATACTTCGCCGATTACGCCACGGCGGAGAACAACTGGCTGGCGCCGGATAACGTGCAGGAGCATCCGCCGCTGGTGGCGCTGCGAACGTCGCCCACGAACATCGGGCTGCAGTTGAACGCGTATTCTTCCGCGCTCGATCTCGGCTTCATCACGCACGAGGAATTTGCTTCGTCGTGCGTGCTCACGCTGGCCACGCTGGCGCGCATGGATAAATCCCAGGGCCATCTGCTGAACTGGTACGACATTCGCACGCTGGCTCCGCTCGAGCCGCGGTTCATATCCGCGGTGGATTCCGGCAATCTGGCCGCGTCCTTTGTCGTGCTGAAACAACACGCCCTCGAAGCCCCTCGCGACAAACTGATTTCACCTGTGGCGCTCGAAGGGATTCGCGATCACGTCCTTCGCGTACGCGACGAAGCGATCGTGCAGGGACGCGGACATTCGGTTCTGCGCGCCATAGACGGGTTGCTTCGCCAACTCGCCGTCGATCCCACGGACCTGTTTTTCTGGGAAGGGCTCCTTTCCGAAGCGATGGCGTCATCCGAGCGGCTGCGCGCCATGGTGGAGGACCACGAAAGCGAAGAGGTTCGCTACTGGGCCGCGCGGCTGGCGGAACGTATCCGCGCTCAACTGGACGCGCTTTGTCATTTCGCGCCATGGCTGTGCGAGCCGATCGAGCGTGAACTGCGGTTCAGCTTCACCGATCCAACTCTGCAGCCGCTGCTGAATTTGATGCGGCAGGTTCCGGCGCTGGCCGATATTCCGGCGCGCCTCGCCGAAGTGAAGGCCGGCATTCATGCCCGTCTGGCGTCTCCCGAGCCGCTCCACAAACTCACGCGGCAGGCGCTGGAAGATCTGCTCGAGCTGATCGACGGCGCGGCGATTCGCGCCACGGCGCTTCTCGCATCGTGGAAGAAAACGGCGGCGATAGCGCACCAGTGGGTGGAGCAGATGGAATTCGCTTTCCTGTTCGACGAGAAGTCGAATCTGCTGCGCATCGGCTGCGGAGCGGACGGGTGTCTTGAAGATTCGTCCTACGACCTTCTGGCGTCGGAGGCCCGTACCGCGGTGCTTCTCGGCATCGCGAGGGGCGACATGCCGCGTGAAGCGTGGTTCCATCTGGGGCGTAAACTGGTCCAGTTTCGCGGCCAGCATTGTCTGGTTTCGTGGAGCGGCACCATGTTCGAATACCTGATGCCCAACCTTTTCATGCGTACATGGGACGGCACGCTGCTGCATGAAAGCTCGAAATCCGTGGTGAAGATCCAGCGTATGTGGGCGCGGGAGCGGGGCATTCCATGGGGAATTTCGGAATCCGCCTGGAACGGGCGCGACAGTGCGCTGAATTACCAATACCACGCCTTCGGCATTCCGGTGGTGGCGGCGCGCCGCGATTTCACCGATCGGCTGGTGATTGCTCCCTACGCGACGGCGCTTGCCCTGATGACCGACCCGGCGGCGTCCGTCGCGAATGCGCGTGCGCTCGCCGCTCGAGGCGCGCTCGGCCGCTACGGATTTCACGAGGCGATCGATTTCACCGGGTCCCGGCGTTTCGGAAGGCGCGACGACAACGTTCTGGTGAAAGCGTACATGGCGCACCATCAGGGGATGTCGCTACTGGCCATCGATTCGGTGATTTCGAAGCAGCCGATCCAGCGCCGGTTCCATGCCGATCCGCTGATCCAGGCGGTGGAATATCTGCTTCAGGAGCGGGTGCCCACGCTACTACCAGACGACGGTGACGAGATTATGCTGCCGGCCGGGGCGACGAAGGCCGCAGCCATGGAATCCGAGCCGGAAATTGTGCCCGATGAATTGCAGAAGGCCTGACTTGCTCTCTATACTGGAAACAGGCTACGACGGGCGTAGTCTTCTGCACCGTGATTCACGAGAACCACACTCGTCGCGGTTTCCTCAAAGCAGCCGCTTCGGTGGCGGCTGCGGGTGTTCTCGTACCTTCTGCAAAGGCCTCCGGCGGGGGCGAAAAGCTGCTGAACGAGATCCAGCGCCGAGCCATCACCTACTTTTACGAACAGGCCGATCCGTACACCGGACTGGTGCGTGATCGCGCGCGCAATTCGTACACGCCGGATAACCGAATCGTCTCCAGCATTGCGGCGACTGGATTTGGTCTCACTGCGCTGACCATTGGCGACCGCAGCGGGTATATCGATCGGGATGTCGCGTTCGAGCGCGTTCACCGTACACTGCTGCACCTGGCGAAGCGGCGCGACCATGTCCACGGCTTCTACTACCATTTCATGGACATGCGGACAGGCGAACGCGCGTGGAACTGCGAAGTCTCCTCCGTTGATACCGCATGGCTGCTGTGCGGCATGCTGACCGCCCGGGCATACTACGATTCGCGGCAGATCGACTCGCTTGCGGCGGAGATTCTGGAGCGCGTCGATTGGCAGTGGATGCTGAACGGCGGGGCGTTGCTGACCCATGGCTGGACTCCGGAAGGCGGTTTCCTTCCATATCGCTGGGATTCGTATTCCGAGCTGATGGCGATGTATCTTCTCGCCATCGGGGCAAAGAGCAGCGCGATTCCGGCAAGCTCCTGGGATGCGTGGCACCGGCCGGTTCGCGACTACGAAGGGCTGCGCTGGATCGATTCCGACACGCCGCTCTTTACGCATCAGTATTCGCACGCCTTCTTCGATTTCCGCGGACGCCGCGACAAATACGCCGACTACTTCCGCAACTCGAAGCTGGCGACGGACGCGCACCGGCTGCACTGCATTGCGCTGGCGAAGCGGTTCCCGTGGTACGGGCCGAACCTCTGGGGCGTGACGGCGTCCGATTCGCGGATGGGCTACAGCCCGTGGGGCGGATTCGATTCGCGTCCGGATTACGACGGCACGATTGTGCCGTGCGCGGCCGGAGGGTCGCTGCCGTTTGCGCCCGAGAAGTGCATGGCGGTGCTCGAGAACGCGCTCGACAAATTCGGTCTGCGGGTGTGGGGACGCTATGGCTTCAACGACGCATTCCACCCACACGTGAACTGGACCAGCCCGGATGTGATCGGCATCGATCTCGGGATCATGCTGATTATGGCGGACAATCTGAAATCCGGCTCGGTCTGGGAAGCGATGATGTCCACGCCTGAAGCGCAGCGCGGCATGGGCGCCGTCGGCTTAGCGTGAGGTAGTTACTTTTACCGCGCACAACGCCGGCCCGAGTGGCCGGCTGTGCGCTCGTTTTCT
>DAIDJK010000339.1 GCA_027450225.1 Bryobacterales bacterium
ACCGCGACGGCGGATCCCGGGAGAGTATGATCGCTCGCATTTCCACGCAATGCCCGTCTCAGATGGGTGGTAAGTTGGGGTGACGTGACCCGGCGTGAATCCTCCGCGTGAGCTACTCGAAAGAGAGCCTGAGCCTCTCGAAAAGGGCCTTCGCCGCAACGTGCTGGGCAGCGTCGCGGGCTGGTCGATTCCGGTCGTCGTCAACCTGGTCAGCATTCCTATCCTCCTGCGCCATCTGGGCGCGAGTTACTACGGCATCCTGACGCTGGTAACAATTGCGTCAGTTTACCTTGGCTTCCTGGCGGGACCAACAGCGTCCGGCTCGGTGCGATTCATGGCGACCGCTTACGCTGCGGGCGACTGGCCGCGGTTCCGGGAATCCGTCCATGCGGGGCTGCTCGCCGCGGGTTCGGTATCCCTGCTTGGCTCGGGTCTGATGTTCACTGCCGCGCCATGGCTTGCGACGCGGTTCTTCACGGTGCCCCAGGCGGAGATCCCGCTCACGATTACCGCGCTGCGTTACGGAGCGGTTCTGCTGCTGTTTACAAGTCTGTGGAACTCAGTTGCCGCAATCCCTTCCGCGGTGCGGCGTGTGGATGTTTCCTCGCTGATGATTGCCGGCGCCACATGCGCAGTGAACATCAGCGGGGTGGTTGCGGCTTTGTGCGGCGCCGGCGTGGTGCGGATCGTCCAGACTCAGGCGGTGTTCAGCGCGGCATCGGGGATCGCCGGCGCTGTCGTCTGCCACTGGTTCCTGCCGCGTGGCGCGCTGCTGCCGTTCACCGGCGTCTCGGGCGAGCAGTTCCGGTCTCAGTTCATTTTCGGCGGACAGCTTTCGGCCGGACAGCTCCTGAGCCTGCTCCACCTGCAGATTGACCGCGTCATTGTCGCCATGAAGCTCGGTCCGGCGGCAGTGGCGGCTTACGGCGTCCCCGCGCGTGTTGGAGATCAGATTTCAGCGCTTCTCGGACGCATTACCGCGCCCCTCTATCCGCTGGCCGCCGAAGCGCATGCATCGGGCATGCTCGAAAGCTATCGCAGGCTTTACGCGCAGGCGGTGGTGAATTCGCTGTGGGTCGCGGGGCTCATTGCTTCGGTCCTGATCGGCTCGAGCGCGCAATTGCTCCAGATCTGGGGCGTCGGCAAAGCACTGCCGCCGGAGAGCGCCACCATTCTCTCTCTGCTCGCGGCCGCCAATATCGCGCGCGCGCCTGGCGTGGTCGCCTACCAGTGCGGTAACGGTTTCGGCCGTGGCAGGCTGTACATCGCACAAGCCGGCCTGGGCGTTATTCTCGTCGGCGCGCCAATCGGTCTGCTGATAACGCGAATGGGCGTAACCGGCGCGGCGGCTGGATTTCTCATCGGCATCATTCTGCTGAGTACGTTCTACGATCTCTATACGCGCCGCTACGTGCTCGGAATTCGCAATCCCTTTCCGGCGCTTGCCGGCTACGCATCGATCATCCTGATCACCACGGCAGGGAGCTGCGCGCCGATGCTGCCGATTCTGCCCGTACATCAGGCGTTCCTGGCCGTTCTGCGGGGAGCCGCTCTGACCCTCCTCGGTTACGGCAGCATGACAGCCGTCATCGGCTCCATCAACCCCGCGCTTGCGCCCCTCGGCGTCATCCGTTCGACCTTTTCCGAAGCCCGGAAATTCGTGTTCCGCAAACGGGAGCCTGTCGTCTTTGCCAGTTGAATCTGGCCAACCGGCGCCCCGCTGGATAGCATAGGGCTGTGAGCGACTGGATAGATATCTCCGTACCCGTCCGCAACGGCATGGTTCACTGGCCGAACGACCCGCCGTTTAAACTCGACCGCGTGATGCAGCAGGAAAAGGGCGACATCTGCACGCTCTCGCACATCACGCTCTCCGTACACACCGGAACCCACATGGATGCCCCGCTGCACTTTCTTCCGAAAGCGCCGACCATCGATACAATGCCGCTTGACGCCACCGTGGGCCACGCGCGCGTGATTCTGATTCGGGATCGCACGGCAATCCGGCGGCAGGAACTGCTGGAGCACGAAATCGCCGACACGGAACGCATCCTCTTCAAGACCGCGAATTCGGATCACTCGTGGAATACGGATGAGTTCGACGAGGAGTTCATCTACATCGCGCGCGATGCGGCCGAGTATCTCGCCGAAATTGGCGTGCGCTGCGTGGGCGTCGATTATCTTTCCGTCGGCGGCTACAAAGTTGACGCGGTCGAAACGCATCAGGCGCTGCTTGGCGCCGGCGTTTGGGTCATTGAAGGTCTGAATCTGAGCGGCGTCGAGCCCGGCGAATACGATCTGGTCTGTCTGCCGCTGAAACTGGTGGACGCGGAAGGAGCGCCCGCGCGAGCCATCCTGAGGAGCATCGAAGCATGAAAGCTGCCGCCGTTTTCCCTGACAAAAAATCACTCGGCGTGGTGAACGATTTTCCTCAGCCGAAACTCACGGACGCCGCGGGCGTAAAGCTGCGTATTTTGAGCGTCGGCGTATGCGGTACTGATCGCGAAATCGCGTCGTTCGATTACGGCGAGCCGCCGAAGGGCTTCGAATATCTTGTGCTCGGTCACGAAACGGTCGGCGAAGTGGTGGAAGCCGGACCCGAGGTGCAGAATCTGAAGCCGGGCGATCTGGCCATCCCCATGGTTCGCCGTCCGTGCAACCATCCCGATTGCGTCGCGTGCCGTTCCGGCCGCCAGGATTTTTGTTACACCGGCGATTACAAAGAGCGCGGCATCAAGGAACTGCACGGCTTCATGACGGAATTCATCGTCGACGAGGCTATGTATATGAATCCCGTACCGCAAACCATACGCGATGTGGCGGTGCTCGTCGAGCCGCTTACCATTGCGGAGAAAGGTCTCATCCAGGTCCGCGAGATTCAGCAGCGCCTTCCCTGGGGCCGAACCAGAAACGGCGTGGTTCTCGGCGCCGGTCCGGTTGGGTTGCTCGGCGCGATGGCCATGAAGCATGCCGGCTTTGACGTCTTTGTCTATTCGCGCGAGCCGCAAACCAGCGTCTCCGCCCAGATCGTAAAGAAAATTGGCGCCACGTACATCAGCTCCGCCGAAAAATCCATTGATCAAATGGCGGCGCAGGTGGGCAACATCGACCTCGTTTACGAAGCGACCGGAGCGTCTCAGCTTGCCTTCGAAGTGCTCGAAGCGCTCGGCTCCAACGGCCTGTTCGTACTCACCGGCGTACCGGGGCGCCACGGCCCGGTTGACATCAACACCGCCAGTATCATGCGCAACATGGTACTGAAGAACCAGTGCGTGCTCGGAACCGTCAACGCGGGCAAGGATGCTTTCGAACGCGCCATTTCCGATCTGACGGGCTTTTACCAGAAATGGCCCGAGGCGGTGGACGCGCTGATTACCGGCCGCTACCCCATCGACCGCTTCGCCGAGCCGATTGAAAATCAGACCGGCATCAAGAACATCGTACAAATGGCCAAATGAATCCCGAGGAGATTCGTCTTGGCGAAGATGCGCGCCGCGAACTGAACTGGAAGCGCTGGGGACCGTACCTTTCCGAACGCCAGTGGGGCACGGTGCGCGAAGATTATTCCGCAACCGGGGAATGCTGGGATTATTTCCCACACGACCACGCTCGCAGCCGCGCGTATCGGTGGGGCGAAGACGGACTGCTTGGCATCTGCGACCGCGAGTGCCGGCTTTGCTTCGCGATCGCGCTCTGGAACGGCAAAGATTGCATTCTGAAGGAACGCCTCTTCGGCCTCAACAGCAATGAAGGGAACCACGGCGAGGACGTGAAGGAATGCTATTTTTATCTCGACTCGACGCCAACCCATTCGTACATGAAGGCGCTGTACAAGTATCCGCAGCGCGAATTCCCCTATACGCAACTGCTCGAAGAGAATCGCAGGCGCGGCAAGGAGCAGCCTGAATTCGAACTGATCGACACCGGCATCTTCGATGAAAGCCGATATTTCGATATCCAGATCGAATATGCGAAGGCGAGTCCGAACGATATTCTGATCCGGCTTCGCATCCATAACCGCGGCCCGGAACAGGCGTCGCTTCACCTGCTCCCCACCATCTGGTTTCGCAATACCTGGTCATGGGGGCGAACGGGAGAAGGCTACTGGCCCAAACCATCGATCCATCCGGATGAAGACCACATACTCTCCTGTGAGCACGCCTCGCTCGGCCCGTTCCTGTTCGAAGCGATCACGCCGCCCGACAGGTTTCTGTTTACCGACAACGAAACCGATTACGAACGTCTTTTCGACGTGAAGGGCGCGAATCCGCACACGAAAGACGCGTTCGGTCGCTGGCTCCTCCATAACGACGACGCCGCTCTGAATCCCGACCAGTACGGCACGAAGGCCGCTGCTTACTACAAACTCGATCTCGACGCCGGCCAGGGCGCCGAATTGAAGTTCCGGCTGAGTTCGCCGACCGAACGGTGCTCCATCGATTTCGATGAGATGTTTGCCGAACGCATCCGCGAATCGGATCTCTTCCATGGACTGAATTCCGAGGCGCCTCGCGAACTTCAGATTGCGCGTCAGGCCACCGCCGGGCTGCTGTGGTCGAAGCAGTTTTATAACTATGGCGTAATCGAATGGCTGGAGGGCGATCCGGGCATGCCTTCGCCGCCCGCCGAGCGCTGGAACGGCCGCAATCACAACTGGCATCTGCTCTATAACCGCGATGTCATTTCGATGCCGGATAAATGGGAATTTCCGTGGTACGCGTCCTGGGATCTCTCGTTCCATATGCTCGCCTTCGCCGACGTCGATCCTTACTTCGCCAAGGAGCAGCTCACGCTGCTGCTGCGCGAATGGTACATGAACCCGAACGGGCAGATTCCGGCATATGAGTTCGCCTTTGGTGACGTGAATCCGCCCGTGCATGCCTGGGCCGCGTGGCGCGTCTACAAGATTTCCGCTCCGTTCGGCCAGCGCGATCGCGCCTTTCTCGAGCGCATTTTCCACAAGCTCCTCATCAACTTCACCTGGTGGGTGAACCGCAAAGACGTGGAAGGCAAACAGATCTTTTCCGGAGGCTTCCTCGGCCTCGACAACATCGGCGTGTTCGATCGTTCCGCTCCCCTGCCGGGCGGTGGAATTCTCGAGCAGGCGGATGGCTCCGCCTGGATGGCGTTCTATTGCACCACCATGCTGTCCATTGCGCTCGAACTCGCCGCCGAAACGCCTGCTTACGAGGACGTCGCCTCCAAATTTTTCGAACACTTCGTCGCCATTGCCGATGCCATGAACAGTCTCGGCGGTCATGGTCTCTGGGATGAAGAAGACGGCTTCTATTACGATCAGGTCCGGTTGGGCGATCAGACTCTGCCGCTGAAGCTCCGGTCGATGGTCGGTCTCATTCCGCTGTTCGCCGTCGAAGTGCTCGAAGAGGATGTGCTCAATCGGCTCCCGGGATTCCGCAAGCGCATGGAGTGGTTTCTCGAGAATCGAAAGGACCTCTACCACCAGATCGCCATGATGCAGACCGTGAACGGAGACCACGGCGGGCATCGGCTGCTCGCCATTACGCCGAAAGAGCGCCTCGAGCGGGTGCTGCGGCGCCTGCTGGACGAGCGCGAGTTCCTTTCGCCCTACGGTATCCGGTCGCTCTCAGCCGCCTATCGCGACCATCCCTACGTCCTGCAGGTGGATGGCGAGCAGCGTACCGTTCGCTACGACCCGGGTGAATCGACGACCGGCCTGTTCGGCGGAAATTCCAACTGGCGTGGCCCTGTCTGGATTCCCATGAATTACCTGCTGATCGAAGCGCTCGAACGCTACCACCACTTTTACGGCGAAGAGTTTCGCGTCGAGTGCCCTGTAGGCTCGGGAACCTGGCTCACCTTGCGGCAAGTCGCACACGAACTGAACCGGCGGCTATGCGGGTTGTTCCAGCAGGACCCCAGCGGCCACGCTCCGTGGCAAGGCGACGCGCGTATTTTCGGCGAAGACCCGCACTGGCGCGATCTGACGTGGTTCAACGAGTACTTTCATGGCGATAACGGCCGTGGCTGCGGCGCAAACCATCAGACGGGATGGACCGCGCTGATCGCGCGCTGTCTTGAAGATCTGGTGACAAACCCGATCAGCGAACGTTCGCAATCCAGTATGGAACCCACACCGCCGCCAGCATGACGTCAAACAGCCACGCCCGCCGGTTCGCCGGCTCCTTCCACGCGCGGAATGCGGCGATCAGGCCGAAAACGCCGAAAACGAATACCGATATCAGGAACCAGTAGTAGAAAGGCGGAAAAACCCGCAGCGGAAGCCGCCCTCCGCTGAGTCTGGCGATGAACATCATGACCAGAGTGAGGGCGACCAGCACGCGGAAAATGATGCGCATCATGCCGGTTGATTAAGTTTATAATTGCCGGGTGTCCGGCGGCCCGCCAGGCGGTGATCGGACAGCCAGAAGCTTTCGCTTAAGGCGGGTTCCGGCTACTTCTGTTCGCCCTTCGGCTGCTCGAATTTCCGTACCTCGCCAACGGGCTTCTTTCTCCGCGTGATGCGAATCTCTTCCCGAAGAAACAGCTTCTTCTGGTAGACGAGAACCTCTTCGATTACGGGAAGTACAATCGTGTCGCCTTCCTGTCGCTGCACCATAGGCGCATCGATGACGCGGCCAACCGGCACATGTTCGATTTCGTATTCGTCCTGCAGGAAGGCGCTGTCGGGAGCGGCGGCCGGAGGCGGTTGAGGCGCGGGCAGTTCAGCGGAAGGCTTCGGCCCTTCCGCCTGCGCTTCCTCGCGCGGGCGCAGCAGCCGGAACGAGCCGTCAGGTTGCACCTTCAGCGCCGCTCCGGGAACACGGATCTCGTCGCCACTATCCAAGCGGATCGTCTTCTCAGACCGGGCATCGAGAAAACGCGCCGGCGCGATCAAAACGCCGATTCGTCCCGTTTCATCGAAAACCGGAAATGTCCTGCTGTCTGTGATTGCCATGAGTTGAATAGCTCGTTACCCGTCGCTGGCTGCACGACCGGCGCCAGCCTTACTGGCAGCGCAACCTTCGGACTCCCAAATGCATTCTGATCCGCGTCGGGCCTAAGACGAATGCGCATCGGAGAAGTTCGGCACCGTATGACAGAGGACGACTGGAATCGCTACCGCCCGGATTCCATTGGAATTGTGAAGCTCAGCGCGCTGGT
>DAIDJK010000340.1 GCA_027450225.1 Bryobacterales bacterium
ATCCTGCTGACCCGGGGATAGACGGCCTGGGTGATGGGATTGAGAAGCGCTACCGCGGCGCGGCTGATCTTTTCCGCGCCCGAATACAGGCCGACGATCTGAGGCGGCACGAACAATCCGAGCACCAGCACATTCGAGAGCAGATAGAGATTGATCGAGCTGCGCAGGAGGAACATCGAGAAGCCCTGGCGAAGCATGTTGAACGCGTCGTCCACGGCGGGCCTGCGCAAGGGCATTGCGGAATATGCGGCGCGGGCGCACAGAGCCAGGGACAGGGCGGAGGCCAGTCCGCGGGCGGCAAACGCCTTCCAGCCATCGTTCGGATTGTGGACCAGCAGGAAGATCAGCAACACGCCCAGCGCGCGCGAGCCGATATCCAGCACGCCGGCGCTGCGGGCCCGCTCAATGCCCTGGAAGTACCACATGAGATTGAAGGCGTCGATGACGCCCCATGCAATGGCCGACCAGAACAGGAGAGGCGATTCCCGGAACCCGGGAAGGACGAAGGATACGGCAAAGGCAATCAGCAGGCTTGCGGCGGAAAGGGCGCATTGGCCGCCGAGGACGCCCGCCAGCAAAGAGGAGCGGTACTCGGGGTCGTGCTGATAACGGGCGACCTCCCGCGTACCTGACAGGCTGAAGCCGTACTCGATGAAGAGCGCGACATAGCGTCCCATGGCTTCGGCCAGCGCAAACTCGCCCCACGCGGCGAGGCCGAGATGGCGGGTGAGCCAGGGAATCATCAGCAGCGGAACGCCGTAATTGAAGATGTGGACCGCATACAGAAAGAAGACGTTTTCCATCATGGTGGATGGAGAGCCGCCCGCCTGCTGCTGCAGCGCGATGGCATCCGGTGCGCCGTCCGCGGGAGGAGGTCCGGCGGCGTCCGGGTTACGCCTGGGGATGCGGAACGCCACTAGTATGCGCCTCGCCCGGAGCACATGACGATGGGGGTCTCGAGGATGATGCGGAGGTCGAGCGCCAGGGACCGCTTCTGAACGTATTCGATATCGAACTGAACCATTTCGTCGAACGAGAGATCGCTTCTTCCGCGGGTTTGCCAGAGGCCGGTAATGCCGGGCCGGACGCGGGCGCGTTCTTCGGCCCAGTGCCGGAACCGGGAGCTCAGCCCGTCGGGATCGAGGTCCTCCACGGGCAGGGGACGTGGACCGACGATGCTCATGTCGCCCCGGAGTACGTTGAAGAATTGCGGAAGCTCGTCGAGACTGTGCCTGCGAAGGAACCGGCCGACGCGCGTTATCCTGGGGTCCTTGCGAATTTTGAACAGGTGCCCCTGCTGCTCATTGAGCTCATCGATGCCGGATCTGCTGCTGCCGTGGTACATGGAGCGGAATTTCCAGAAGGTGAAATATCTTCCGCCGCAGCCGACGCGGACGGACCTGTAGAAGACGGGGCCGGGCGAAGTGATTTTCACCAGCAGCGCAATCACACAGAGAACCGGAGAGAAGAGGCACAACAGGAAGAGGGCTCCGGCGATATCGAGCAGGCGGCGGCTGAGCGGCTCGCGCGGCGCCCGCGATGCCGCTTTCAGTTCGAGGAACTGAATTCCGTATTCCCGGTCACGGCTGACGCGGGCCGGGGAACTGACGGGTATAGGACAACTGATGGTCACGCCGAGCCTGTCCGATACGCCTTCGTAATGGCGAAAACGTTCGTGGTCAAGGGAAGAACCCGCGAGGATAATCCTGCGAATCCGCTGGCGGCTGACGATCTGAGGCAGCGCTCTGGTGCTGCCGAGTATGGGCAGGGCGGCGCTTTCGGCAGTAAGGGCGCCTTCATCCGGTACGATCAGGCCGACCAGCCTGAGATTGCCTCCTATGGAATAACGGCGCGACGCCAGCAGCGCACGCGCATCCTCAGGCGCTCCTATGATTGCCGTGCGGTTGGCGCAGTACCAGCGCGCTTCGAGCGCCGAAGCCAGCGCTCTTGCGCCATAGAAGGACGGGATGAGGAACGCGAGACTTGCCACGGCGAAGACGGGCAGGAATGGCCGGGAGTTCTCAAAGCCGGCCGCATGAGAGACGACGACCAGAATGATGGCGAGCGTGCTGATGGTGAGAATGGCTTCGCCGGCTTCCCTGAAGCGGTGGCTTACGTGAGGACTGAGGCGGCCCGCGTAGATGGTGAGCCATGTGGCCGTGACCACCCACAAAAGCAGCATTCCACCGAGCGACGGAACCGCGGAACGCAGCGGCGGCGCCGGCAGTGCGCTCCAGCCATACCAGAGACACCATTCGGAGGCGACGAACCACGCGGCTACGAGCGCGATGCCGTCGCAGATCACATGCAGCCAGCGAAACAGGGGAGAGACCGGAAAGCCGGCTGTTATGGCGTCCGCCGGCAGGGACTCATCCGGGCGATATGGAATGCGCAGGTTCCAGTCAGATGCGTGGTTCCGCAACGTTGGCATAAGGGACTCTCTTCGCGAGTACTGATAAGGGCGGCTGGACAACCGGGCCTTATGTTGGCGGCGGCGTCAGTACGCGCCTCTTCGGGCAAGAACCACGTGGGCGGTCTTCCCGAGAATGTAGAGATCGAGCCAGATCGACCAGTTCCGGACGTAGTATTCGTCGTATTTGACGCGCTGCTCATAGCTGGTGTCGCTGCGGCCGGAAATCTGCCACAGACCTGTGAGGCCCGGCCTGACGGTCTTGTAGAGCAGGAAGTTGTCTCTGTAGCGGGAGATTTCCTCGTCGACGATCGGACGTGGTCCGATGAAGCTCATGTCGCCTTTGATGATGTTCCAGACCTGCGGCAGTTCATCGAGGCTGGTCTTGCGGAGAAAGCGGCCCGCGGGAGTGATGCGGGGATCATTCCTCAGCTTGTGGTCCCGCGCCCATTCGACGAGCGCTTCGGGATGGGCCGCCAGATAGTCGTTCAATCTTCGGTCCGCGTCGATCACCATCGAGCGGAATTTGTAAATGAGGAATGGTTTGCCATTCATCCCGATGCGGCGGCCGCGGTAAAGGGCGGGACCGCGCGACGTGAGCCGGACGACGATCCAGATCACGGTCAGAAGTGGCAACGAGGCAAGCAGAACGGCTGAGCCGAGCACGATGTCGGTAGTCCTTTTGAGGATGTTCCGCGAACGCTTCAGGGCGGAGTGGCGAAGCTCGAGACCGAGCACGCCGCCAATGTCCCTGGCGTCCACCCACACGTTGGCCGTTGCATCGCCATCCGGAATGACGAGGACGCGCTCATACTCTTCCGAACAGCCCTGGATGATGTCTCTGATCTGATACTGGGGCAGCCCGGCGAGCGCCAGAATGGCGCAGCGCACGCCATGCGTACTCGCCAGCGAAGAGGTCATGTCAAATCCGCCGAGCGTGGGCGCGGTGTCGATCGCGCTGTCGTAATGGCCGTCGCGGCGGAGCGTTCCCACAATGCGCAGCCCGAGGCCTTTGTGTTTGTGGAGCGTCTGGGCGACGCGCCTGGTGGACGATGTTTCTCCGATGATGACGGTCGGCACGCCCCACCAGGGTCTTCCGTAGAGAACGCTCCTCAGAAACTCCCTGGAAAGTATGGTCAGCAGGGCGCCGGTGAGACCGGCCAGACCGATGGCGGCGAATGGCAGCGCGTGCTGGGTCCAGAGGGCGGTGAGCAGACAGGCGGCGGCGGCGCCTGTAACCACTTTCCGAATCTCTTCCACCGGATTGAGCGCCACGCCGGGATACAGGCCACACAGGAAGAACATGACGCTGAACAGCAGCGGCCAGAGCATGAGAATTTCCGCGCTCTGGCCGGCGGCGGGGCTCATGGCGACAAGAGCCATCAGGGCGAGCGCGGCGGCTATGGCATCGCCACAAAAGACCATGGCGAAGGTTCGCCACGATGAAACACCGGCAGGCCGGCTTCGAAAAACACGTTCCTGCTCAACTGCGAGGGCGCGCATTTGGCGTAAGGTCCTTTCGAGTCTCTTTGGCTGTTATTGAGGGTTGGGACTAAGCGGCGACCATGGCGCCCGCGCGCAGGGTGTCTTCTGATTTGAGGTTGCGCCAACTCGACATGACGAGATCCTCGAGTTGTTCCCGGAAAACTTCGGTTCTGAACCGCTCCGCGTTCTCGCGAATGCGAAGGGGCTCGAATTCGCTTTCGACGCGTTCGAAGCGCCGCACCGCTTCCTGAATGCTTTCGACGGACTGTTCGTGGAACATGACGCCCGTCTTGCGGGGGATAACGGTTTCGGTGGCGCCGCCTTTGCCGAAACAGATGACAGGGGTTCCGCAGGCCTGCGCCTCGACGACGGCAATGCCGAAATCCTCCTCCGCCGCGAAGACGAAGGCCCGCGCCCGCGAAATCAGCTCACGCAGGCGATCAGCCGGCTGATGCCCGAGGAGGCTTATGTTGGGCGTGGCGAGACGCTCGCACTCCGCCAGTCCGGGGCCTCCGCCGACAACCACGAGCCGCCGGTCCGGCATGTTCGCGAATGCTTCGACGATCAGCGGCACGCGCTTGTAGGGCACGAGACGGGAGACGACGATGTAGTAGTCATCGCGGCCGCCGGCATTCATGGCAAAGGACGCGACGTCGACGGGCGGATAGATAACGTGGGCCTGACGCCGATAGGTCTTGTGTATGCGCCGGGCTATATAGCCGGAATTGGCGACAAACAAATCCACGCCGTTGGCCGTTCTCAGATCCCACATCCGCATGTAGTGAAGCAGCAGGCGGGCGAGCGCTCTGCCGGGACCGCCCGTAAGCCCCGCCTCGCGCAGATACTGGTGCTGAAGGTCCCAGGCGTAACGAATCGGCGTATGGCAGTAACACACGTGGAGCTGATCCGGACCTGTGATGACGCCTTTGGCGACGGCGTGAGAGCTGGATATGACGATGTCGTAGCCGGACATATCGAAACCTTCCACCGCCAGAGGCATGAGGAACAGGTAGCTCTTGTATTTGCGTACCGCGAGGGGCAGTTTCTGGATGAAAGACGTACGAACGGAACGGCCGTGGAAGGCGCCGCGCTGACCGGCGTCGCGCACGTCGGCTACGGCGTGGATATCCGCCTGAGGGAAGACCTCGAGAATCTGTTCCAGCACTTTCTCGGCGCCGAATGAGGTGAGCCATTCATGTACGATGGCTACCCGCGGAGACCGGTCGTATCTTGTCATCATTTGTTTGACTCCCGTTGAGCGTGTTGTCTTACGATGCAGCGGTCAAAGCACGGGCGCGCGTCGCATGGCGCGCGGCTCCGGCCAGGATTTCGCCCGGCGTCACCTGCGCGGTACCGGGCTTCTGAACGACGACGCCGGCGGCCGTGTTGGCGAGAAGGACGGAGGTTCGGAGGTCGGCTCCGGCGGCGATGGACAGCGCGAGGGCGCTGACGACGGTGTCGCCGGCGCCGCTCACATCGAATACGCGCCGCGCGTGAGCGGCGGTATGGAACGGCGGACGGCCTTTCTCGAACAAAGTCATTCCCTGGGCGCCCTGGGTAATCAGAATGGCGGCGTTGCGCGAAGCGGCATGGAGCATGTTCGCGGCGCGGGCCATGTCATCGGCTGATTCGAGGGTGCGGCCGGTGGCCGCTTCGGCTTCTCTGGTATTGGGCGCGATGACAGTGCATCCGGCGTACTTGCGGAAGTGCCGGACCTTGGGATCGACGACCACAGGCTTGTTGCTTTTTCTGGCGCACGAGATAACGCGGCGCGATATCTTGTCCGGCAAGGCGCCTTTGCCGTAGTCGGAAAGGATCCAGACGTCGGCGTGAGCGGCGCATCTGTCGATCTCGTCCATCAGGGACTGCTCCTCGGCCGCATTGGCCGGATGCCGGGATTCATGGTCGATTCTGCAAATCTGCTGCTGTCCCGCGACGATCCGGGTCTTCATCGAAGTCGGCCGGCCGGCTGAAGCGACAAGCCCGGCGGTGAGGACGCCCATGCGGGACATGACGGCTTTGAGATCTTCTCCGGGAGGATCGTTGCCGATGAGGCCGATCAGATGAGGCGAAGCGCCGAGACTTGCGATGTTCGCCGCTACGTTCCCGGCGCCGCCGGGCAGCTTGGTTGTCTTCCCCACTTCGACTACCGGCACCGGAGCCTCGGGCGAGACGCGATGCACTTCGCCGATCACATACTGGTCGAGCATCACGTCGCCGACGATCACCACCCGAATGGAGGAAAACTTTCCCACCACCGCGCTGGCGGATGACGCGTCCGGCATCTGAACCAGCAGCGCGGAGGATGGAGCCCGAGGCTGCGGCGCGGCTACAGCGTGTTCACTCATAGGAATGGTCCCGGCGATCGTGGCGAAAAAGATGTGCGCGGCGGCGGTTAAGCCAGGCAGCGCTTCAGGTCAGCTCTGCTGCTGGTTTCGAGAAGCGCTTCGACGCCTTGCTTCACGTCGTCCGGCGTGACGTCGAGAATGCAGTGCGGAGCCGCGGCCATGCAGGCGTCCCGGCATGGGTATCTGGCGCGGCGGGGCTGCAGGACCAGGGAGTCTGCGCCGGCCGGGCGATAGCGGACGGGCGAATTCACGTGGTCCGTTCTGCCGTCGCGGGGATGGCATGAAATCTCGATGACGGGAACGCCTGCCGCGGCGGCCAGATGCATGGGCCCGCTGTCATTGCCGATGAACAGGTCGCAGTTCCTGATGAGCGCGGCGGACCGGGCCAGAGAACAGGCTCCCGCGAAGTTGAAGATCCGGGCGCCGGCGGCCTCGGCGAGACGCTCCGCATGCGCTTTGTCGCGGGCGTCTCCGACAATCACGATATCCGCGTCCAGTTTGTCTCGAAGCCACTCGGCGATCCCGGCGAAGCGCTCGAGCGGCCACGTTCGTTTTCGTTCCACGGCCCCGATTCCGAGACACACCAGCGGCTGATGGCCGCGCGATCCGGCGTTGCGCAGGGCCACGTCCGCCCACGCGATGTCATCGTCCCTCAGCCAGAGTTCACCCGCTTCATCGGCGCCGGGGATCTGCAGGAACGCCAGAATCTCCTGATTGCGGCGGTGTTCATGCAGCGTTTCCGGCGAGCCGGCAACGATATGGGACAGCAGACGGTTGGCGTTCCGGTTCAGGGCGGCCCGCCGCTTCGTGGTCTTCTCCGTGAAGCCGACATGATGCCGGGCCAGACTGAAATAGCCGATGAAAAGCGCGGCTCTGGAATCCACATCCCAGCGCGGCGTGATTGCCAGATCGAAGCTTCGGGAATGCAGCCTGCGCGCCGCGAGCCGCCAGGCCCGCACGCACGCAAGGAAGGTGCGCGCATATTTGCCGCCGCTCTCATCGAAGCCGATTACCTCATCCACCCACGGGCAGGCGCCCGCGAAATCCTGCAGCTTGTCGTCCACCACCAGCGAAATCCACGCCGCAGGGAAGCGCATCCTCAGGCGGCGCAGGAAAGGCGAGAAGATCACCAGATCTCCCAGGCCATCGACGCGCGTGACCAGAATCGAGCGGACCTGGCGCTGATTCACGGCGCCGCGTTCGAGCGGCGTGTTTTTCGCCGTGCGCAGCGTGGCGCCCGCAATCCAGCCCGGGACGTTGACCAGAATCCAGGGCGCCCAGTCCAGCGCAACGTTCATGGACCGCCGCAGCCTTTGAATGGCGCGGCCGGATCGGGTTGGCGTTTCAGATGCCATGAAGATCGCGTCTCCGGATCACGCCGAAACCGCCTGTGCTTCCAGAAGCTGGCGCCGGTTGACGAAATATTCGTCTACCGCCTCGCAGATCATGTGGCAGGCCGTCATATGACATTCCTGAATGTGCGCCACCACGTCACTGGGGACCGTGAAGCTGAGGTCGCACAGGGCGGCGAAGTCCGCGCCGTTCATGCCGGTGAGAGCGATGGTGGCAAGACCACGCTTCCGCGCAGTTTTCACGGCCTCGCGAATATTCGCTGATTTGCCGCTGGTGCTGAAAGCGAGCAGCAGGTCGCCCGGCCGGCCGAGAGCGTGGATCTGGCGGCTGAATACCTGGTGGAAACCGAAGTCGTTCGCGATGGCCGTGAGATCCGCGCCGCTGCAGGTGAGAGCGATGGCGGGAAGCGGCTCGCGGTCCCGCCGGAAACGTCCGGTGAACTCGGCCGCGATATGCTCCGCATCGCCTGCGCTGCCTCCGTTGCCGCACAGCAGTACTTTGTTGCCGGACAGAAATGTCCGGAGCACCGCGTCGGCTATCCCGGCGATTTCGGCAATGTGACGTTTCGCGAGCAGCATCCGCAAATTGCCGGACGCAACAAGGTAGTCGTGGATAAACGCGTCGCAACCCATGGCTTGAAAAAGACTCCGGGACTGGTGGATGGTCGATCAGGAAGCGCTGCGCCCGCGCGTGTTAAACGGGACTCGGCGCAATAATGTTGGCTTCGCGCGCCAGCTGGTACTGCTTGTAATATTTGCCCGGCGGCAGCGGCGAATAGCCATTCAGGATCGCCCCCACAACGTTCGCTCTCACGTCGTTCAGCCGCAATAGCGCTTCGTCGACAGCTTTTCGCTGCGTGTCTTCGGCGCGGGTAATCAGAACAACTCCATCTACCGATGGAGCAAGCTCGAGGGCTTCGGCGAAACCGAGCACCGGCGGCGAATCCACAATCACGAGGTCGTATTCCCGCGCCGCCGCCTCGAACACCGGATTCATTTGCTCCATGAGATCGCAGGCGCGCCGTGACGCCGGACCGGCCGGGATCACGTCCAGCTCCGCCTCTGCGGCCGCCCGCACACGAGCCTCGCGCCATTCGGTCTCCCGCAGAAGAACGCTGGTCAGCCCGACGCCGTTGTTCAGATCGAAAATCCGGTGCAGACTTGGCCGCCGCAAATCCGCATCGATCAGCAGGACCTTCTTCCCCTGCGCGCTGTAGGAAAGCGCAAGATGGGCCGCCGCGGTGGACTTGCCTTCGCCGGGCATGGCGCTGGTGAGCAGAAGAACCCGCACCCGCCGGTTCGACTGATCGAGCAGAAGAGGCGTTCTTATCGAACGAATCGACTCACGATAATGCCGCATCTGCTCGGCGGGGCCGGATATTGCCGATGCGTCCGGTTCGCCGCCGGCCGGCGCGACCAGTTGCAGATCACGCCCCTTCCACGGTTTCACGCGAGGCAGAGTTCCGAGCACCCGCACGCCCGTGAGTCTCGCCAGGTCCTCAGGGCGGCCGATCTTGTTGTCGGCGCCGTCGAAGATGCAAACCGCGCCTGTGCTCAGAGCGGCGCCCAATATGGTGGCGAACGCAACCAGCATGGAGGTTTTCGGAAACACGGGCGTTCCTTCCGGACGGGCCGGATCGGCCTCACGCACGGAACTGTTCTGAAAGCCTGTATTGATGGACGCTTCTTTTGTCTTGCGTACAAGGTCCTCATAGAGCTGCCGGTCGGCTTCGGCGCCGTGCTTCAACTGCTGGTATTCGAACGAGCGCGCATTCAGCCGGTCGTATTCGGCCTTGGTTTCCAGCAGCGTCTGCCAGAGCATCTGCTCGCGGCTGAGCGCTTCCCGGTAATCGATCTCGCTGCGCTTCTGGATATTGGCCTGGGCCGACCTGATCTCGCTTCCCAGCTCGGCCAGCTCGGCGCTGGCTTTTCTTGCTTCCGGATGCTTTGCGCCGAATACCTGGCGAATGTTCGCAAGCGCGACGCGCGCCTCGTTCTGTTTCTGGATGAGCGTGGCAAGCGCTTCTCCCTGGGGAGAGACCTGGGCGGCTTCGAGCCCGCCGGCCCGGGTGGAGTTGTAAACAGCCTGCTTGCGAATCCGGTCCGCCTGGGCGTCGGTATGCTGCGCATTCAGCTGCAGCAATCTGGCCGAGAGAATACTCGTCTTTTCGTCCGGATTCACGACATTCAGTTCGCTTTCGAAATGCGCGAGCGCCAGACTGGACTTCTCCATCTTGATGCGCAGCTCTTCGAGCTCGCCCTGCATGAACGACGACAGGCTGGCGGCGCCCTGGCTGCGCAGTTGATAGGTATGCCGGATGTAGGACTGGGCTATGGCGTTGGCCACCGCGGCGGAAAGCTGCGGATCATGTGACCTGTAGCTCACCTGTATCAGGTATGTGTTGGGCGGCCGTTTCACCTTCAGGCGTTTCAGCGTGATGGGAGCGTCCTCGGGCGACTTGCTGCCCGGCGGCGTTTTCAGCTTCTGTTCTTCCAGCTTCAGAAGGTTGAAGTTGTCGGCTACGGGCCGCAGAACCGAATCCGATTCGAGGATATCGATCTGGGTGGCCATCACCTGGTCGGCGTCGCTGATCGAATCGATGCGCTGCGCCGCCTGGCCCAGGATGCCGGAAGGGGCCTTCAAATCGAGGTCGATGGTCGCGGTCGATTCGTAGAGCGGTCTCAAAGAGGCGCACACGGCATAGGCGGACAGGGCGGCAGCCGCCGCCACGCCGGCAATTACCCACTTCCGCCTGGCCAGCGCCGCCAGATATCCGCTCCATGGCGCGGCCGCCGATTCGGTTACCCGCTCATGCGCGGTGATTCGGCCCGCATCCGGACTCAACTGAGATGTTCGAGGAGCTATGTCCTTCATATCCTGTGAATGACTTTCCCGGCCTAGCGGCGCCATATCAATACTCCGGAAGCTGTACCGGCGCCGAACGTGACGATCCGGTCTATGGTGGTGGCGGTCATCCGGCGATGCTTGTCGTCCGGGATATACAAGATGTCGTTGGCTTCAAGAGCCACATCAGGCGACTTGCGATCGAGGATCTTCTGCAGCGCCACGGGTATTTCGAGCCGCTTCGCGGCGCTGCCCTCATCGCGGTAGATATAAGCCACTTTGGAGGCAAAAGGCGACAAGCCCTGGGAAAGCGCCAGTGCTTTCAACA
>DAIDJK010000341.1 GCA_027450225.1 Bryobacterales bacterium
AGCGTGACGGCGTAGCCATCACCGACCAGCGCTTGGGCGACACCAAAGCCAATGCCGCTGGAACCGCCCGTGATGATCGCCTGTCTCTGTTTGCTGGCCATGCTTAACACCTTCGTTGTCAGGTATCCAAAGATAACCAAAGGTGCGTGATAGATCGAATAACCGTTTCTGGCGCCCCGACGCACAACGGTGACGGGATTCTTCGCTTTCGCTCAGAATGACAAAAATGGGAAGTTCAGAATGACGTAAAGGGCACTTTGCGATGGCATAAAGGAGAATTGCGGATCTCAGAAATAGGCTTGGAATGATCAATCTTTACTCTGAATTTGTCATTCTGAGCGAAGCGAAGAACCCCTCGTCTGGCCGTGACCTGTTCTCGGACGGCGTATTGAGCGCACCAAAATAAAGCGGCGGGGCCATCGAGGCTCCGCCGCCGTTACGATCATTCGTTCGAGGGCGCGATCAGCCCTTCAGGTAATTCCGCACCGCCTTGATGAACGCTTCGGGCTGCTCGTACATCGGCAGATGGCCAGCGGCCTTGATCGTCTCGGTCTTGGCGTTCTTGATCAGCTTGGCGAACTCACCCGCGTAGATCGGCGGCACCAGCCGGTCCGACTCGCCCCACAGGAGCAGGGTCGGCGCGGCAATCCGATGCGCCCGCTTCTTCAGCCCGCGATCCGGAATCGGCCACAGGAATTTCGACGCCATCGCGAGCCGCCTGGTCCGCTCGACATACATCTCGACCAATTGCTCCTGATCGTCAGGAATCGCCAGAAAGAGCTGCGCGATCGGCGATTTCGGATCGTGGAACAGATAGCTGCCGAGTTCGCTCAGGTCGAGCGCGAAGAAATCAGGTATCGGATGATCGTCCAGCCAGAAGCCGGCCGAGCCGACCAGCACCAGCTTTTTCGCGCGATGGACGTCCAGCGCCGCGGTTTCCGACGCCAGCATCCCGCCCATCGAATGGCCGACGATGTGGGCGCTCGGGATGCCCAGCTCGTCCATCAACTGATGGTAGAACAGGGCCGCATCGACCACATCCTCGACCAGTTCGCCGCCGGTGCTCTCGCCGAAGCCGGGCAGATGCGGCGCGATTACGCGAAAGTCCTTGCCCAGCTCTTCAAGAAACGGGTCGAATCCGGTCAGGCCGCCCGCGCCGTGGATATAGAGCAGCGGCTCGCCGGAGCCGAACTCCCAGGTTTCAACTGAAAATTTACCGTCGCGTATCTGATGCGTCGTCTTCATGCTTACTTCGCGCTCCGGCTTTCATGCGCGGCCGGGCTTGCCGCGTGAACAGTCTTGCCGTTGGTCTCGACGCGCCGCAGATCGATCGGCGCGGGCATCGCGCGCTCCGGTTCCGGCAGCGGGTTCGGCGACCATTTGTCCTGGAAATTCGGCCACAGTCCGCGCATGTGCGGCATGACCTCGCGGGCGAACAGTTCCATGCCCATCCGCACCAACTCCGGCGGCATCGAGCCGATCTGTTGCAGCATCATCAGATGGCCGCAGTTGAGGCTCTTCATCGCCTCGGTCAGCCGTTCGCGGACGGTCTTGGGCGAGCCGGCGATGATATAGCCCTCATCGACGAAGTCTTTCCAGGTCAGGCCTTCGCGCCGCAGCGACGCTTCCTTGCCGACCTGCGCCACGATGCCGGCCCGGATCGTGCTCGGCGTGCGATAGCCGGGCGCGTCGGCGAAGCCGTTATAGACATGCAGGCAGCGGTTGTAGAAGTAGTCCATGTGCGGCGCATAAAGCTCTTCGGCCTCTTTGTCGGTGTTGGCCACCGCGATCACCTGCGCGAAGCCGAGGCTGTAGGGATTCAGCTCCTTGCCCTTCTTCGCCATCACCTTCCAGTAGCCGTCGGCGACTTTCTTGCCGGCCTTGTAGCCGAAATAGGAAAGGAAGCTGTACTGATGGCCGTGGTCTGCGCAGAAGTCCCACGTTTCTATCGAGCCGCCGCCCGGAATCCAGATTGGCGGATGGGGCTGCTGGAGCGGCTTCGGCCACAGGTTGACGTAGCGCAACTTGGTGTATTTGCCGTTGAAGGCGAAGACGTCCGGCTCTTTCCATGCGCGCAGGATCAGGTCGTGCGCCTCGTAATACTTCTCGCGGATCGTCGCCGGCACTTCGCCGTAGCAGAAGTTCACGTCCATCGAGGTGCCGACCGGAAAGCCCGCGACCAGCCGCCCGCCGCTGATCACGTCGAGCATCGCGAACTCTTCCGCGACGCGGACGGGCGGATTGTAAAGCGCGATCG
>DAIDJK010000342.1 GCA_027450225.1 Bryobacterales bacterium
GCCTGAATCTGGTCGAATTCCGCGTCCGTCGCCTGCGCCCCGCGCGCCGTCATATCGTCGATGACGTCGCTCCATTCCTTCGCCGTCTTCCGCTTCTTCACCACGTTGTCGAGACCGTGCCACTGCGTGCAGACGTGCTCCAGCAGCGCCTTGCCATCGCCATTCGGCAGATCGTACTTCTGCTGCGTGGCGGCCGCCGCGGCAGAAGCCATGCACAACATCAGCCATGCGAATCTCATGCGGTTTGCGCCATCGCCTCCGCCCAGTGAATCATCGGCAGGCCCGCAACAGGCGAACGGAAGTAAGGTATGCGGCTGCCTTTCAGCGAACCTATATATACGGTCCGCAAATCCGGCCCGCCGAATGTCACGCTTGCCATCCACGGCGCCACGCCGCGCCCGGTGGCGAACAGAACGTCTTCAGTAACCTTCCCTTCGAAGAACTGCCGCTCCAGCGCATCCACCTTCGCCGGATCGCCTTCATCCAGCAGTACCTTCAAATCCCCCTCGGGCGTCAGGACGAACAGCTTGTCGGAATAGACCATCGTTCCCCAAAGGTTCCCGTAAGTATCGAACGCAATTCCATCCGGCCATGCGCCTTTGCCCAGATTTCTGGGCCCGAACACTTCCCGGTCCTTCAAATCTCCATTCGGCTGTACCCGCAGCCGGCTGATGCGTCCGCCCGTGGTCTCCACCACATAAAGAAACTCCTCCCGCGCATCCATCCGGACTTCATTGGTAAACCCGAAGCCCTCCGCGACAATACGAAACTCGCCGCGATCGTACAGCGCGACATAGCCGTCCATCAGATCGGTCCGGAGCGCGTGCATCCAGTTTTTGATGCGCGTCGAAATCGTCACCCACAGCCGGTCCTTCGAATCCCGCAGAACGAAATTCACTTTGCCGATCGGCCGGCCATCCAGCGTATCGGCCAGAACCTTCGACTCGCCGCTGCGCGTCATCAACTCCAACCGGTCGGTCCCGAAGTTGGCAATCAGAAAATCGCCATTGCGCGCAAAGGCGAGGCCGTTTGGCAGCGTTCCACGCAGATAGCGGTCGCCTTCATCGCCAGCGCCCGAAAAATGCGAGGATTGCTGCTGCGTCACGATCGTCTGCTCGCCCGACGCCGCGATCTTCATCACGCCGCCGCGCGCGTCGGCAGACCATAAGGTTCCGTCCGGCTCAGCCAGAATGCATTCCGGCCGCTGCAGATCCTGTCCAATGTACTGAAGGGCGGATTTGTCGATTTCGAAATCGACAATGGGGTTGCTCACAATTCGGGTCTCCTCGCGAGGCGGCGCACACGATTCCTTCGCCGCCTCGCGTCCAGCTTATCGCGGTCAGTAGGTCAGCCGGAGCGCCATCTGAATCAGGCGCGGCTGGTTCAACTGGCTGGAGATCACGCCGAAAGTCGAGTTCGCAGCCGTCGTATCCACCGTGTTCGGCGGCGCAAACTGCACGCGGTTGAACAGATTGAACGTCTCGGCGCGGAACTCCAGATTGAAACGCTCCGTGATCGCCGTCTTCTTGAACAGCGCCAGATCCCAGTTCGCGATGCCCGGGCCGCGCAGCGCCGGGTCGGTTCGGGATTCGTTGCCGAACGTGAATGCTCCGGGCACGGAGAAGCACGAGACATTGAAGTATTCATTCAGCCTCGATTGCACAGAACCGGAAATGGTCTTGTTACAGCCGGCGGCCACGTTCGGGCGCAATCCGGTGTTGAACCCGGTCAGATTCGGAGTGGCGGTCAGACCCAGCGGAAAACCGTCCTGCAGCGTGGTCACGCCGTCGACGCCCCAGCCGGAGACCAGCCTGCTCGTGAAGCCATGCACGCTTCCAAGCCATCTCTGGCCGTTGCCGAACGGCAAGTCATACACATAGGCCACAACCAGGCGCTGCCGCGAATCGAAGCTGGAGAGCGACTTCTCGGCCTGCAGGTTGTACCAGTTCTGAATTCCTGCCACGCCGGTCCCCGAATCGAGCCACGTCGTCAGCGTCTCGGCGTTGGAGAGAATCTTCGAGAAGGTATAAGCGGCGGTCAGCGTACCGCCGGATTTGAAACGCTTGTCTACTTTCACTTCCAGCGAATGATAGGTGCTGTCGCCGATATAATTCGCCGGCGCCGAAAGGCTCGTGTACTCGGGGAAGGGAAGCAGCAGTTGCCCGTATTGCACCGTCGGCTGCGAAAGAGCGCCTACGGAGATGAGCCCGTAGAACGGATTCGCCACCTGCCCCTGTAAAACAGACTTGCCCAGCGAAAAGTAGCTCGGGTTCAACTGATCGAACTGCGTGCCGAGTGGCAGATGAATGCCGCGCAGCCCCGCGTAGCCAACCTCCACCGCAACATCGTGCGCGAACTGATGTTCGACGTTGAAATTCCACTGGTAAGTGTAGCCGTATTTCTCGTACTGCAGATCGGCATGGCCGCCCAGAGAACCACCCAGCAGATTCTGCTGATAGATGGGATTCCGCCCCGCCGGCGGCAGTAAGCCATTCGGATAAGGATTGCTGAGAGTATTGGTCGGCGTTACATAGTTGTTGATCGACGCGATCATCGGATTCACCTGGTAATCCACCGGGTTCCCATAAGGGCCTTGCGGGAAGGCAATGGTGCTCGGGATGTAGAAGATACCGCCGCCGGTACGAATCACTGTGTTGTCCGTCAGCCGGTAAGCCACGCCAAGGCGCGGCGCCACGAGCCCGTAATGCTCGGGATTCAACCCGGCTTCAGGATGATTCGGCGTCTTCACCAGATCGAAGGCGCCGAGAACTGGTTGTCCGTTCAGCTTCACGCTGGTCAGCAGCGGATTCACTTCCACCGGGTTAAATGTCGCCTGCCGGTTGAACATCTCCACATAGGTTCCCGGAATCTCCCAGCGCACGCCGAGCGTGAGGGTCAGCTTACTCGTCGCCTGAAAGGTATCGCTGATGAAATATCCCTGATACCAGAGCTTGGCGTAAGTGAATGACGAAGTCTGCACCAGACTGTTGTTATTGGGAAGCCCAAGCTCGAGCGATGCCAGCCCGCTGCCCGTCGCGCCGGGGTTCAGTGCGTTCTGCGATGTGAAAAGGTTGTCGAACGCGAAAACGCCGCCCGGGCTGTTGTTCTGGAAGTAATTCAGATCATTCCGGTGAATTTCGCCGCCGAACTTGATGCTGTGCCGGCCTTTGATCCAGGTAAGCGTCGGCGTAAGCGCCTCAGTGTCATCGCGTCCCAGCAGCAAGCCTGTCCCGATCGCGTTGTACGTCGGTGAAGAAATACCTACACTTGGCAGCGTGGTGGAAGGATACTGGCCGTTCAGCACGGGAATCTGCGCGAAGTACGGCGGCAATCCCAGCGTGGCCGATTCGTTCATGCCGAGCGTACCGGGAATCCGCGTGTAGTACCAGCGCGTGAAGCCGCCGCGAACGTCGAACACCAGGTTCGGGCTGATCACCCATGTGTCGGCCAGCATCGCCTGCGTCGTCACAAAAGCTTCCGGTGAGAACGGGTCGCCGTTGCGCAGTCCGTTGCCGTAAACATCCACGGGCAGGTTCATCGAGTTCCAGCGCGAGAAGCGCGCAATCAGATGCTGCTTCTCGGTAAGCTGATGATCCAGGCGGAAATTCACCTGGTCGTTGTCACCGCCCGTCGAGGCGTTGCGAGCGTAGTTGAAGTTGTTCGTAAACTTCGCGCCCGCGGTGTTCGGCAGCGCGTATTCGGGAAATCCCAGAATCTTCAGCGCCACCGGATTCATGCGGCTGGCCGGAATCACATTTCCCGGAAACTGCGTCCGCTGCGGACCGTTGCCCGCCGCGCACGCCGGGTTCGTATACTGGCCGCACTGCGTCGCCGGATCATAGACCGGAATCTGCGCGCCGGATGAGTTCAGGTATCCGGAGAAGTTGCCCGTCAGTTCCTGCGCCGTCGGCACCGTTTCCGAAAACAAAAAGCCCTGCCGCGACCGATAGCCCTCATAAGAGCCATAGAAGAAGGTCTTGTTCTTGAATATGGGTCCGCCCAGGTTCGCCCCGAACTGGTTTTGCGTGAAGGCCGCCTTTCCCGCCCCGGTCCTGTTGGCGAAGAAGTTGGCCGCGTTCAGCGCCCGGTTGCGCAGGTAATCGTAAGCCGCGCCGTGGAAGTCGTTCGAGCCGGAGCGCGAAGTCAGGTTCACCACGCCGCCCGTGTATCTGCCGTATTCCGCCGTATTGTTGTTGGTCTGTACGCGGAACTCTTCCACCGCGTCCTGTGTCGGAACCAGCGCCACAATGTTGCCGTACGTGATATTCACCGGAATGCCGTCGAAGAACTCGGCGCTCTCATTGGCCGTACCGCCGCCGATCTGATAGTTTCCGGCCGCGAAGACGTTCTTGCCGGTCAGATTTCCATCCGAGGAACCCTGCGGCACCACGCTGGGCGAAAGACTCACCAGGTTGAGTACATTGCGGCCGTTCAGTGGCAGTTCCTCCACCGGGCGGCTGGCCACCACCTGGCTGATCGAAGCGTTCTCGGTCTGCAGCAGCGGCGCCGAGGCCGTCACCTCCACCGACTGGGTTACGTCGCCCACATCGAGCGTGGCATCCACGCGTACCGCCGATTCCACGGCCACCGGAATCTGGTCGCGCGTGTAATGTTTGAAGCCCGTCTTCTCCACGTCCACGCGGTAGGTTCCAGGCACCAGATTGACGAAACGATACGCGCCATTCGCGTCGGAGTCAGCGGTTCGGCGCTCGCCTGTGCCGTTATTCGTCAGCGTGATTTTGGCGTCGGTGATGGCAGCGCCCGTCGAGTCCTTTACATCGCCGACGATCGAAC
>DAIDJK010000343.1 GCA_027450225.1 Bryobacterales bacterium
TCTCGGAGAGGCCTGTCATTTTGTGGATCTGTTCTATTGGCTGCTGGGAGCGGAGCCGGTGCGGGTTTCGGCTTATTCGCTGCCGCCGAATTCGAACGAGCCGGTGGGCACGAACAATCTCTGCGCGACGTTTCAGTTCGCGGACGGTTCAATCGGGACGCTGAATTATTCGACGATCGGTTCGGAGACGTCGCAGGGCGAACGCGTCGAGTGTTTCGCGCAGGGCTTCGGCGTAACGACCGAGAATTTCAAGTTCCTCGCGGTGAACGAAGATGCGCCGGCGGTGGAAAAGAAGCTGCTGCCGCGCAAGGGGTATGACGCGCAGATGAAGTCGTTCATCGAAGCCATTCGAAAAGGCGTCACGCCGGAGGTGACGGTGGTGGATGGCGTGCGCGCGACGGTCGGATGCCTGAAGATGCTCGAATCGGCGCGAACCGGCGAGGCGTGCGAGATCGATCTGGCCGGCGTTCTTGAATGACGGTCCTTCAGTTCGGCGTTTTTCCGCCGCCTGACGGCGGAGTCCAGTCGAACGTCAAGGACATTCGCGATTACCTGCGGCGCAACGGCATTCGCTGCGGCGTGGTGCATCTGAGCCGGCATCGCCAGGCTGACAATGACGACGTTTTCTACCCGAAGACGCCGCTTGCCGTGGCGGAAATTGCGCTCACTTTTCCCGCGGATATTTTTCATTTCCACCTCGGCGGGAATGTCACGAGAGAACTGCTTGGGTTGTATGGATTCGGCACGTTCGTTCCGCGCCGGAAAACGGTGCTGACGTTTCACTCCGGCGGCTACCCATCATCGCCTGACGCGAAGCGGGCGCATCCGTTAAGGAACTTTGTTTTCAGGCGCTTCGATCGTGTGATCGGCGTGAACGGGCAGATCCTCGATATGTTTGCCGGCTTTGGCGTGCCGCGCGAAAAGCTGCGCCTGATCCCGCCCTACGCGCTGCCGTCCGTCCCGCCGGCGGCTGAAATTCCGAAAACGATCTGCGCGTTTATCCGCGAGCATTCGCCGATTCTGATCGGGCTTTGCCTGCTCGAACCGGAATACGATCTGCCGCTGCAGATCGACGTGATGGAGCGGGTACTGCGGAAGTATCCGCGCGCCGGGCTGCTGATTATTGGCGCGGGGAGTCTTGAAGCCGAGTTGCGGGCGCTGATTGCGTCGAAGCCGTGGTCGAGTTCGATCCTGCTGTGCGGGAATGTGCCGCGCCCGGCGACGCTGAATATTCTGGCCGGGGCCGATCTGCTGGTCCGGACTACGTGGTATGACGGCGATGCGGTTTCGATCCGGGAGGCGCTGCACTTCAGCGTTCCGGTGGTCGCGTCAGACAACGGGATGCGGCCCGAGGGCGTGACGCTGATTCCGGCGCGCGATATCGATGCGCTTGAAAACGAAATCGACCGGCGGCTGGCGGAACCGAAGCTGCCGAGGGTTCCGAAACCGGCGGTCGAAGAGAATCTGAAAGCGGTGCTGGATGTGTATCGCGAACTCTACCCGTGACGGCGAATGGGGATGGTACGCGCGACCGGGATCAGCGAGTTGCGATCTTCGGAACGCTCGTTCCGCGGCCGCTGGGCGAGTTCCTGATTGAGCGTGTGGACGAACTGCTCCATCTGGTCCTGCATCGCTTCCATTTTCTGGCGCATGTTGAGGATGATCTCGACGCCGGCAAGATTGACGCCGAGATCGCGCGTGAGATGGAGGATCACTTCGAGCCGTTCGAGGTCCTCTTCGGTGTACAGGCGCGTGTTGCCGTCGCTGCGGCTGGGCTTCAGCAGGCCTTCACGCTCGTAGAGACGCAGCGTCTGCGGGTGGACGTTGTACTGCTCGGCCACCGAGGAGATCATGTAGGCAGCTTTGGATTTTGCTCGCATGGCTTTTTGTTCACCGCGCATGCCTCGCATGCGCTCTCTTGTTCACCGCGCATGTAATGGCATGCGCTCGCTTACCTTCCGTGGTCGACTTCCTGCCAGATCTTCTGCCGCGGATCTTCCGGATGCAACTGGGCGAGCTCGCGGAGAAGCTCCTTGGTTCGTTCATCGTTCACTTTGGGCGCTTCGAGCGCAACTTCCACAATCTGATCCCCGCGTGTGTTCTTGCGGGCATTCATAACGCCGCGCTCGCGCAGCCTGAACTTCTGATTATTTTGCGTTCCCGGCGGAATTTTCAACAGCGTTTTGCCGTCGATGGTCGGGATTTCGATCTTTGCGCCCAGACCGGCTTCGGCGACGGTGATGGGCAGCTTCATCAGAATGTTGTCGCCTTCGCGCCGAAAAACCGGGTGCGGTTCGACATGCGTCGTAATGTAGAGATCGCCGGGAGGCGCGCCCATGGTACCGGCATTGCCTTTGCCGGCGACGCGGAGCCGCGAGCCATCCTGCGCGCCGGCGGGAATACGAATATCCACGGTTTCGACGCTGGCGATGCGGCCATCGCCGTGACAGGTGGGGCAGGCGTTTTTGAGCCGGCCTTTGCCGTGACAGCGCGGGCAGGTGAGGTTGAACTTCATGTTGCCGGCCATCTGCGAGACGGTTCCGGAACCGTTGCATTCGGGACAGGTGACTGAACCGGCGGGTCCTTCGCCTGCGCCGTGGCAGGTGGGGCACTGTTCGTAGCGAGTGATTTCGAGGCGCGTCTGCGTACCGCGCATGGCCTGCCAGAAGCTGATGGTGAGGCCGTATTCGAGGTCCGAGCCGCGTTCGGGCTGCTGTTCGGCGCCGGAGCCGGAGCCGCCACGGAAGAACTGGTTGAAGATGTTGCTGAAGCCGCCGGCCGATTCACGGGAAGACTCGCGGGCTTGCGATTCGGCTCCGGCTCCGCCGCGGAAATAATCCGAAAAATCGAAGCCGCCGAAATCCATGTTCGGGTAAGAACGGCCTCCGGCGCCCGGCGCGCCGCCACCGGGTCCGGCGCCGGGGAATCCGTTTTCGGAATAGAAGCCCACCTGATCGTACATCTGGCGCTTTTTCACGTCGCTCAGAATGTCATAGGCTTCCTGAACGTTCTTGAAGCGGTCTTCGGCCGATTTGTCGCCGGGATTGAGATCGGGGTGGTACTTTCGCGCAAGCTTGCGATAAGCCTTGCGGATGTCCTCTTCCGAAGCGCCGCGAGCGACGCCGAGAGTTTCGTAGTAGTCGTGTTTTGGAGTCGCCGGCATAGTCAATCAAAATCGGGCAGGCGGCATTTCGACCACCTGCCCGTGCGTTTGACACATTGTGTACAGGCCGGGGCCTGTACTAGCTACTTCTTGTCATCGACGTCGACGAATTCGGCGTCGACCACGTCGTCGCCCTTCGGTCCGCCGCCCGCCTGACCACCGGACGCGCCGTCACCCGAAGGGCCGGCGCCATTGCCCGGGGCCTGGCCGCCCGGCTGTGCGGACGTTGCCTTGTACATCGCCTCGGCCAGTTTGTGGCTGGCCTGGGTGAGGCGATCGGTGGCCGCATTCAACTTGTCGGGATCGTTGTCGTTGATCTGCTTCTTGACGTCTTCGATCGCCGCTTCGATGTTCTTCGCATCGTCTGCGGAGATTTTGTCGCGATGCTCCTTGAGCGTCTTCTCAACGTTGTAGACCATCGCGTCGGCGCGGTTGCGAGCCTCGATCTGATCTTTGGCCCGGCGGTCATCGGCCGCGTGGGATTCGGCATCCTTCGCCATCTTCTCGACTTCGTCCTTTGAAAGGCCGGAAGAAGAGGTGATGGTGATCTTCTGCTCGTTGTTGGTGGCTTTATCCTTCGCCGTCACGTTCAGGATGCCGTTGGCGTCGATGTCGAAAGTGACCTCGATCTGCGGCACGCCGCGCGGAGCGGGCGGGATTCCGACCAGCTGGAAGACGCCGAGCATGCGGTTGTCGCGCGCCATGGCGCGTTCGCCCTGGTAGACCTTGATTTCGACCGAAGTCTGGCTGTCGGCCGCGGTCGAGAAGGTCTCGCCCTTGCGGGTCGGGATGGTGGTGTTGCGCTCGATGAGCTTGGTCATCACGCCACCGAGGGTTTCGATGCCGAGCGACAGCGGGGTGACGTCGAGCAGGAGCACGTCCTTCACCTCGCCGCCGAGTACGCCGCCCTGAACCGCCGCGCCCACCGCGACGACTTCATCGGGGTTCACGCTCTTGTTGGGTTCCTTGCCGAACAGATCCTTCACGATCTGCTGGATGCGCGGGGTACGGGTGGAACCGCCGACGAGCACAACCTCATCGATATTGGCCGGCGTGACGCCAGCATCCGACAGCGCCTGCTTGCAGGGGCCGACCGAGCGCTGGAAGATGTCTTCGCACATCTGCTCGAAACGCGAGCGGGTGAGCTTCATCATCAGGTGCTTCGGACCGGTGGCGTCGGCCGTGACGAACGGCAGATTGATTTCGGTTTCGAGCAGCGTCGAGAGCTCCATCTTGGCCTTCTCCGCGGCTTCCTTCAGGCGCTGGAGCGCCATCTGGTCGCGGGAAAGGTCGATGCCCTGTTCCTTCTTGAATTCGGAGATGATCCAGTCGATGATGCGCTGGTCGATGTTGTCGCCGCCAAGGTGGGTGTCGCCGTTGGTGGACTTCACTTCGACGACGCCGTCGCCGACTTCGAGGATCGAGATGTCGAAAGTGCCGCCGCCGAAATCGTAAACGGCGATGGTTTCGTTCTTCTTTTTATCGAGACCGTAGGCGAGCGCCGCCGCCGTCGGCTCGTTGATGATGCGCTTGACGTCGAGACCGGCGATCCTGCCGGCGTCTTTCGTTGCCTGGCGCTGCGCGTCGTTGAAATACGCCGGAACGGTGATGACGGCCTCGGTCACCTTGCCGCCGAGGTAGGCTTCCGCCGCCTCCTTCAGTTTGGTGAGGATCATGGCCGAGATTTCGGGCGGCGAATACTGCTTGCCCTGGATCTCGACGCGCGCGTCGCCGTTCGAGCCCCGCACCACTTTGTACGGGACCATCTTCATTTCTTCGTTGACTTCGTCGTAACGCCGGCCCATGAACCGCTTGATCGAGAAGATGGTGTTCTCGGGATTCGTGATGGCCTGGCGCTTGGCGACCTGTCCAACCAGCCGTTCGCCGGATTTCGTGAACGCAACAACCGAAGGCGTGGTGCGCGCGCCCTCCTGATTGGCGATAACGGTGGGCTGGCCGCCCTCCATGACCGCGACGCAGGAGTTGGTTGTGCCGAGGTCGATGCCAATAATCTTGCCCATGTGCTTTTCTGAAAGCCTCCCTGGAAACTCGTGTGCGGTGTGTTGATTTGCCAGCAGGCGCAAATCTGCGCGATGCTGCCCCGCCTGGAGCCGTCTGCTGCGTCCGGTGATCGGGCGAGCGGCCTTAGCTCAATTCGATTATGAAATATGAGTGGAGTATTGTCAATGCCTGTGAGCGCAGGATTTCCGCGTTCGCATCGGAGTTCCGGCCGCGGCGAACCGGGGTACGTCAGAATGGCCTCGTCTGAAAAGCTGCAAATGCCTGGTAATCATCGGTTTACGGAGAAAATTGGCTTCGTTCGGCAAATTCGGTGAAGCTCAAGGGTTCCGGTTCGGGGCGGCGGCCGCAGGCGGGAAACCCGCTTTGAGAGATACCACGGGTATTCGATGAATGGGTGCTCCGAGCCGGTTTGTGGTTCAGGGGATTGGAGTTACGGAACGGGCGGGGCGGGACTGCCGGCGTCGGGGCCTTTTTACGGGCTGCTAGCGGTCTCCCCGCAGCCACATCTGGAACTTTGTCCACGCGCCCGGCTGGCTTTTCCCCCCGCAGGCGGCGCATTTACCCGTGCCGCGGCAGATGGAGCAGCTGTCTTCGTCGGTGTTGAGTC
>DAIDJK010000344.1 GCA_027450225.1 Bryobacterales bacterium
CGGAAGAAACGACCAGACCGGGGATGATGGCGAGGGTGAGAGGGATGCGGATGCGGATGGCGCAGCCCTCGCCGCGCGTGCTCGAGAGATCCACCGTGCCGCCGATTTTCTCGACGTTGGTCTTCACGACGTCCATACCGACGCCGCGGCCGGAAATGTTGGTGACTTTCTTCGCCGTGGAGACGCCGGCAGCGAAGACCAGGTTCAGGATTTCGCGGGGACTGAGATTCTGCGCCGCATCGGGGTGGATGCGGCCGGAGCGGACGGCGGCGGCGCGAACCTGTTCGACATCGATCCCATCGCCATCGTCGGTGATCTCGATATTGACGTTGCCGCCTTCGTGAAACGCGCGGAAGCTGATTTTGCCGCAGGGCGGCTTGCCGCGTTCGACGCGGACCTCGGGCCGTTCGATGCCGTGATCGCAGGCGTTGCGAACCAGGTGGGTGAGCGGATCCCGGATGGCTTCGACGATGGTCTTGTCGAGTTCGGTGAGGCCTCCATCCATCTCGATATCGATGCGCTTGCCGGAGGCGCGGGCGATATCGCGGACGATGCGCGGGAACTTGTTCCAGACGATGCCGATGGGCTGCATGCGCGTCTTCATCACGCCTTCCTGCAGTTCGGTGGTGATGAGATCGAGCCGCTGGCTGGTGGCGTTCAGGACGGAATCCGTCTGGTGCGCGTTGAAGCGGAGAATCTGATTGCGGGCGAGCACGAGTTCGCCGACCAGGTTCATGAGTTTATTGAGAAGATGCACGTCCACGCGCACGGTGGAATCGGCGAGGGCGCCTTCGCGGGTGGCTTCGGCGGCCGGTTCGGGACAACCCGGAGCAGTGAAAGAGTCAAGCGTGATATCTCGCTGGTTTACGGGCGCCGGCTGATGAGGCGCGGTCGCGGCCGGTTTGGGCGCCGGTTGAGAGGTCTCGCCCGCCGCCTCGGCCGCATTGGCCGCATTCGCCGCGGATTCGAGACGCGAGATGAGCTCGCTCCAGTCGCGTCCAGACTCGACGCTCGATTCCTCGATGGATGCGAGTTCGATGTTCACCGCATCAACCGCCTCCAGAATCAGCGTGATGATGGGCGGCGTGAGCGCCGACTTGCCGTCCCGCGCGGCGCACAGGATGGCTTCGGCATGATGCGTGATGCCCTCAATGGCTGTGAAGCCGAAAAATCCCGACGTTCCCTTTATCGTGTGGATCGTCCGGAAGATGCTGGCCAGCAGATTCCTGCGCTCGGCAGCGTTTTCAATGCCGGTCTTCTCCAGCTCAACAACTTCCCTGTCGAGACGTGAGAGATTCTCATGACTTTCGACGAGGAACTCACGGATCAGCTCTGTGTCATCCATTACGTTCTGCTACTTCTATCGGCGTAGAACCTGATTCCTTTAGCCCCTATATGGCACGCGGCCATAAAGTTTCAGTCAGGAAAAACAAGAAGGCTAACGTTAACGGAGGAGAGGCATATCTCTTCAGGGGGATGGAAAAACGTGGGGAGATATGCCCGGTTCGGGGCGGCGCCGGGCCGAACCAGTCCCGATAGACTGAAAGCGTGTTCGCGACGAGTGCGAAACCGGCGAATGTGGTGGAGAACTTTTTCCAGCTCTCGATGATCGGGCTGGTGGGGACCGGGTTTCTCGCGCTGGCCGGTTCGGGGCAACTGGATATCACGACGCTGGTTCTGGTGTGCGCGGGACTCGCGCTGCGGGCGGCGATTGTGGCAGGGCTGGTGCGGCCGAAGTTTTCCTCAGGGGTGGTGGCCGCGATTGCGGTGAGTTATGTCGGGCTTTATGCGCTGGATGTGTTCGCCGTCTCGCGGGACGCATTCGCGGCGACGGTTCACGGCGTGTGCTTCATCGCGCTGCTGAAGATCGTGACGGCGGAGAGCGAACGCGACTACTGTTATGTGGGGATCATCGCGTTTTTCGCGCTGCTGACGGCGGCGCTGCTCACTGCGCGGGCATCGTTTTTCCCGTGGCTCGCGTTGTTCATCTTCTTTGCGATCGCCGCGTTCACGACTTCAGAGATACGGAGGGGCGTACGGCGCTTCGGAATCGGCGCGGGCGGCGCGGCCCGGCTCACGTGGCGACTGGCGGGGCTGGCGGGGCTGGCGGCGATCCTGACTCTGGCGCTGACGGCGGGACTGTTTCTGTTCATTCCGCGAACGGCGCGCGCGGCGGCTTCCTGGCTGCCGGCGGGACCGCGCGCGTTCACCGGCATCGCCGATCACATCGATCTTGGCCGGTTCGGCGACATCGTGAAGGACGACAGGCCGGTGATGCGGGTGCGCCCGTACTCGGCGAATATGCCGCGCAATCTGAAATGGCGCGGCGGCGCGCTGAGCTGGTTCGATGGAAAGCGGTGGGTGGAACCGCCTTATCCGGGGATCATCGCGCGGCGGATCACGGGGACGGTGGTGGTGGCCGACCGCTGGCAGCGATCGAGGCGCGACGGGTCGCGTTTCGTTTACCGCGTGGATCTGCTGGACGCGGGAACGGGAATGCTGTTCATCGCGGGGGTGCCGGAGTTTCTGAACGTGACGGCCCCGAGAATCGAACGAACGGCCGAGGACTCGTTCCGCGTGTTGTCGGTGAATCCGGACGGGCCGCTGCGGTACGAGGTTTCGGCGCATGCGGGCCCGCCGCTCGATTACGAGCTCTCGCCGGTGGAGAGATGGCGCGATCTGGCGCTGCCGGCGATCGACGGGCGCATCCGGAGGCTGGCGGCGGAGTGGGCAGGCGCGGGAACCGATGAGATTCAGGCGCGGCGGATCGAATCGCGGCTGCGCTCGGACTTCAGATACACGCTGGATACTCCGCGGACGCGATCGCGCGATCCGCTGGCGGATTTCCTTTTCGTGCGCAAGGCCGGCTACTGCGAGTATTTCGCGTCCGCGATGGCGGTGATGCTGCGGACGCTCGGGATTCCTTCGCGCGTGGCGACCGGCTTTCAGAGCGGCTATTTCAACGATGTTTCGGGCGTGTATGTGATTCGGGCGTCGGATGCGCATGCGTGGGTGGAGGCGTGGATCGACGGAGAAGGCTGGCGGACGTTCGATCCGACGCCGCCCGACACATCGGCTCCGAACGGCGTGTTCGCGCGGCTGGGGATGTACCTCGATGCGGCGGATACGCAGTGGCAGCAGTGGGTGGTCTCCTATGACTTCATGCATCAGCTGGAACTGGCGGGGCGGTTTCAGCAGGCGCTGGCGGAATGGGCGAGATCGGGACAGTTCGGTTCGGGGCTGTGGACGGGGCGGCATCTTCGCAAGGCGATCACGTGGGCGGTGCGCGGGTTCCTGCTGGCGATAGTGGCGGCGGCGGTGGCGATCTTCTGGCCGCGGGCGCGGCGCGAATTTGCGCGCTGGCGCAGGCTGCAGCGGATTTCGAAAACCGGCGGCGGCCCGGGAGATGCGCGCGTGCTTTACGAACGGATGCTCGATCTGCTGGCGCGGCGCGGGTATCACAAGCCGTCGTGGTTCACGCCCGCCGAATTCGCCGGAGGATTGCCGGCGGGCATCAGCGGGGACGTGGCGGAGTTTACGGCGCTCTATAACGAAGCGCGCTTCGGCCGGGAGACCGGGTTGAACGCGCGCATGGCGGAGTTGCTGGAGCGGCTGGGACGCATGCCCGTGAAATAGAAGGCCCGCGCCGCCGCGGCGATAAAATCGCACGAGATGCCACTGCGACTGCGCCACGTTTCCGTTTTCACCGCTGTTTTATTCGCGCTGGGAGCGATCGCGTTCACGGCCACGAGACCGGATGACGAGATTCCCTGGGCCAAGCACACGATCGACCTGGGGCAGAATGAGCCCGCGGCCTTCGCCGATGTGAATCACGATGGAAAGCCGGACCTGATCTCGGGAGAGAACTGGTACGAAGCGCCCCGGTGGACGCGCCATCACTTCCGCCAGATGCTCTTCACCAACAACTACATCGACGATTTCAGCGACCTGCCGATGGACGTGAATGGCGACGGCTATCCGGATATCGTGAGTTGCGGCTGGTATTCGAAAAGCCTGTGGTGGGACGAGAATCCGGGCAAGGGCGGCGGGGCCTGGAAGCGGCATGAAATCGACGGCGGGCACAACATCGAGTTCTGCTTCGCGGTGGATCTGGACAACGACGGCCGGAAGACCGAAATTCTGCCGGAATTCGGCAACGCCGATGCGCCGCTCGCCTGGTATGAGCTGAAGAACGGCGGTTTCGTAAAGCACGTGGTGAGCCCGCGATCGTACGGGCATGGCATCGGGGCAGGCGATGTGAATCACGACGGGCGGACGGACATTCTGACGCCGAAGGGATGGTTCGAGGCTCCGGCCAATGCGCGGTCCGGCGACTGGAAATTCCACCCCGACTGGGATCTGGGCGGGACCGGCTTTATCTATGTGCAGGACGTGAACGGCGACGGGCGGCCGGACGTGGTGACTTCGGCCGCGCACGATTACGGCATCTTCTGGATGGAGAACCTGGGCGACGG
This sequence comes from Bryobacterales bacterium, assembly GCA_027450225.1. Taxonomy (GTDB): domain Bacteria; phylum Acidobacteriota; class Terriglobia; order Bryobacterales; family Bryobacteraceae; genus BOG-234. The sequence continues at coordinate 4,476 of DAIDJK010000344.1, forward strand.
GCAATGGAAAAAGCACGTGATCGATGAAAGCTGGAGCCAGGCGCACGCAATGACGATGGTGGACCTGAACGGGGACGGACGGCCCGATTTCATTACCGGAAAGCGCTATTCGGCGCACAACGGGCATGACCCGGGAGGCCGCGAGCCGCTGGGCGTCTACTGGTACGAATATCTGCCGCCGGATGCGAAGGGAAACGTGGAGTGGGTGAAGCACGTGATCGATTACGGCGGGCGGACCGGAGGCGGAATGCAGGTGGCGGCGTTCGATTATGACGGAGACGGCGACCTCGATTTCGCGGTGGGCGGGAAGAGTGGCGTGTTTCTGTTCGAAAATCTGACGCGCGGCGGCCGGGGTGCGCATTGAGCGACAACAAGCGCGGGGGCCGGTGGCACGGGCAGTGGGCCGTGGTGACCGGGGCGAGCGCGGGCATCGGGCGGGCGTTCGCGGATCAGTTGGCGGCGGAAGGCACGAACCTGTTCCTGACGGCGCGAAGGCTGGACCGGCTGAATGAAATCGCCGACTGGCTGCGGACGCAGCGGGGGATCGAAGTGGAGACATGCGCGGCGGATCTGGCCGACCCCGCGGGCCCGAAGCGGGTGTTCGAGGCGACGCAAGCGAGAGGAATCCGGCCCGCGCTGGTGGTGAACAATGCGGGGTTCGGGCTGTACGGCGAGTTTCACAAAGCGGATTACGAACGCCTGCTCGAGATGGTGCAGGTGAACTGCTCGGCGGTGATGGCGCTGACGCATTTGTATCTGCGGGGGATGGTGGAACGGCGCTCCGGCGACATCCTGATTGTGTCTTCGACAGCGGCGTTCCAGAGCGTGCCGTACCACTCGGCTTATGCGGCGACGAAGGGCTTCGATCTGCTGTTTGCCGAGGGGATTGCGGAAGAAGTGAAGCGATACGGCGTGCGGGTTTGCGCGCTGTGTCCGGGCAACACGGAATCTGAGTTTCACCAGATGGCGGGCGAGCCGACGGACGTCCCGCTCCAGCGGCAGACGGCGGAAGAGGTGGCGAGGATCGGGCTCGACGCGATCGCCGGCGGCAAACACACCGCGATCTGCGGATTCGGCAATCTGGTGGGGATGGAAATCCAGCGGCTGCTGCCGCGGCGGCTGGTGTCCGGTGTGTCGGGGAGGATTTTCCGGCCGAAGAAGTAGCGGCCGCAGCTCGATTTGCGCTCGAATGGCGGGTTTTCGATGGAATGCGCGCCGATTCGGGCCGGTTTACTTTCTCTTCCAGACCAGATGCGCGCTGCCGCCCGCGTTCGGTCCGGCGGTGACTTCCTGGACCAGCGTGCCGTCGGGCTGGAGCATGGTGCGGATGGTGCGCTCATTGGCGTCGTTTGCGCCCCAGTGTTCGACGGTGACCAGCGTCGAGCCGTCCCATTTGCAACTGACCGAGCCGCTCTGCGCTCCCTCCACGGGATGGAATCGGCCATCGGTACGGCACTCACCTTCCATGGTCTGGACGGTGTGGCCGTTCTTATCGGTTTGAGCCATCCGGACCCAGCGGCTGTTCTGGCCGATCTGCATGCCGGACCATTCGGGCACGGTCCCGGTCGACTGGGCGGTATCGAGGAGCCAGTTGCCCGCGAAGGAGGGGTGGTCGGCGAGCGCCGGCAGCGCGGCGGTGAGCAGCGCGAAGGTGAGGGCCAGATTGAGTCGCATGCGGATTCTCCGCCCTTCGAAGCAGCAAGTGAATTGCCGCCTGCTACCGCACTTCGGCGAGGAATGGCACGCTTCGGGCGGAAATTACGTCGAGAACGTTCAGGAGTTCATGTCCGGAATCGAGATCAATCAGCTCGACATTGGGATGGCTGCGGGCAAAGGCGCGGGATAGAGAAACAGGGACGGTTGCATCGCTGACGCCATGAAAAAGCAGGCAGGGCTGTGCAAAATCCGGGGAGGCGGCGTAGTGAAGCGCGTCTTCGAGGAGCTGATAGTGAACCTTCCGATTGCCGCCGGAGCCGTAATGTGGCACCTCGCGCCAGCCGGATTCCCGCCAGTGCGCAAGCTCTGCCGGCGGAAGGGACGCCTCGAACAGCGGCGCAAAGCCCAGCGCCGGAGCCAGAAGCACCAGACGGACGATTTCCGGGTGAGTAGAGGCGTAGAGGGCGGCCAAATATCCCCCCATGGAAGAGCCGAGAAGACAGGCAGGCTCGCCCCCGAGGAGGCGCTCGATGACGGCCAGCTGGCTGGTGATTGTGAGATGCTCGAAATCGCCTTCGTCGAGCGCGGGAACCTCCAGATGAAGCCCCGCGCGAGCCATTGCATCCGAGAGATGCCGGGCTTTCGCCGAAGAGGGGCCCGAGGCAAAGCCGTGCAGGTAGCAATACCGCATAAGCGGTTTATTTTACTGTGCGTAGGCGGCGCGGACCGGGTATCGTTGCTCGCGGGTCCGGGCAGGAAATATTCGTGACATTCCGGTTGCGCGGCGCGGTTCCGGATGTTACATTCAAAGAGTCGCCGCGAGCGAATCTGAAACGCGAAGCGGGCGCCGAAAATGCGAAAGCAACTTCGGAGCCCAGCAAAACTTGCGAAAGCAACATAAGCGTGATAGATTGGCAGATGGCAAATCGAGTTGGATCCGCTGCCCGGTCGGGCTTGCAAAGCGCCCGATGAGATGGTAGAGTTGGAAAAGACTCGCGCAAGGTAGGTAACAAGCTGTAGAGGCTCGGTCGGGGTATAAAAGCTCCAGTCGCGACCCTCGGTGGTAACAGCCTTCCTGGTGGTTCTTTCAAGAAACGAAATTTCAAACGATTCGACAGGGCTGTAAAAACCCCCTGCGTGTCGCGACCGGAATGGCGCGACATTTCGAATCAACAAGTTTCGAGGCCTGCTGGCCGTTTTTGCGCCGAAAGGGGCAGGGGCGGATCAGCAAGGATCTTTGACAATCTGGTTGGATGCACTAATCACTTCGTCAGAACTCTGAGTTCAACCGGAGCAGAATCATCTCACATGTTTACATGAGAGTTTGATCCCGGCTCAGAATCAACGCTGGCGGCGCGCCTAACACATGCAAGTCGAACGAGAAAGCCGCAAGGCAAGTAAAGTGGCGTACGGGTGAGTAACACGTGGATAACCTGCCCTTTAGTGGGGAATACCGCTGGGAAACCGGCGACAATACCGCATAAGCTCGAGAGAGGAAAGCAGCAATGCGCTGAAGGAGGGGTCCGCGGCCGATTAGCTAGTTGGCAGGGTAAAAGCCTACCAAGGCTGTGATCGGTAGCCGGCCTGAGAGGGCACACGGCCACACTGGCACTGAAACACGGGCCAGACTCCTACGGGAGGCAGCAGTGGGGAATCTTGCACAATGGGGGAAACCCTGATGCAGCGACGCCGCGTGAGCGATGAAGCCC
>DAIDJK010000345.1 GCA_027450225.1 Bryobacterales bacterium
TGCGGCTGATCCGCGAAGAGCTCGGTGACTCCATGGACGTGGCGATGGAGTTTCACGGCTACTGGAACCTGCCGGCTGCCATTGAAATCGCGCGGGCGTGCGAACCGTACCGGCCGATGTGGCTGGAGGAAATGCTGCCGCAGGACAATCTGCGGGCATACGCGGAACTGGCGCGGGCGACGCCGCTGCCGCTCACGATCAGCGAGCGGCTGATGACGCGGTGGGGATTTCGCGAGCTGTTCGAGAATCAGGCGGCGCGCTTCATCATGCCGGATATCTGCTGGTGCGGCGGGATATCGGAAGCGAAGAAGATCGCAACGGTGGCCGAGACGTGGTATCTGCCGGTTGCGCCGCATAACTGTGGCGGTCCGGTGCTGCATTTCGCGTCGGCGCACCTGGCGGCGAACCTGACGAACCTGTACATTCTCGAATCGGTGCGGCGGCATTATCAGGATGAATACAGAGGCATCGTGACGCAGACGCTGGCGGCGAACGATGGCGCGATCCCGCTGCCGCCGGGGCCGGGGCTGGGCATTGAACTGACGCCTGAGACGCTGGCGCGGAAGGACGCGGTGATCGAGAAGACGGAATGGAAACCCTGATCGAGCTTTCCGCCGCGAATGCCGTCGAGTGGCTGGAGCGGTTTTGCGGAGCGCTGCCGGGCGCGGCGGCGCGTGAGTTGGGCGGCGGCGTTTCGAATATCGTGATTCTGGTGGAAGCGGGCGATTTTCGGGTGGTGATCAAGCAGTCGCTCGGGAAATTGCGCGTGGAAAAAGAGTGGCTGTCGGATCGCGAACGGATTTTCCGTGAAACCGCGGCCATGCGCTTCGTCGAACCGAGGATTGCAGGCGGGCGCGTGCCGAAGGTGATCGCGGAAGACCGGGAGAATTTCGCGATCGCGATGCAAGCTGCGCCCGACGGCGCGGAAATGTGGAAGGCGCGATTGTTTGCGGGCGATCTGGACGAGGCGCCGGCGCGCGCGGCGGGGCGGATGCTGGCGTCGATGATCCGGTCTTCGTGGGGCGATGCCGAAGCCATGCGCCTGTTCGGCGATACCACGGTCTTCGAACAGTTGCGCGTCGATCCTTACTACCGGTTCACGGCGGGGCGCGTGACGGAAGCGGCGGAGTACATCGGGGAATTGATCGCGTGTTCCGAGAAGCGGCGCGTGAGTTTGACGCATGGCGACTGGAGCCCGAAGAATCTGCTGGTGGCGGAGACGGAGACGTGGGCCATCGACTGGGAGGTGATTCATTTCGGCGATCCGGGTTTCGACGCCGGTTTCCTGCTGAACCACCTGGTGCTGAAGAGCATTGCGCGTCCGCAGTGGAGAGCCGGATTCGAGAGGCTGGCGAACATATTTATGGATGAACTCAGAGCCGGATTGCCGGCTGAAGCCGCGCGGATTCCGGAAGCGGGACTGCGGCATTTCCCCGCCCTGCTGCTGGCGCGCGTGGAGGGGAAATCGCCCGCCGAATATCTGGATGAAGCAGGCCGGGAGCGGGCACGGTCGCTGGCGCTCGGGCTGATGCGGCGTCCGGCGGCGTCGGTGGCGGAGGTGTTCGCGCGATGAAGATCGAACGCGTGCGGGCGCTCGAAATCCTCGATTCACGCGGTAATCCGACCGTGCAGGCAGAGGTGCGGCTGGCGAACGGAGTCACCGCATCGGCGCAGGTTCCATCCGGGGCGTCCACCGGCGCGCATGAGGCGCTGGAACTTCGGGACGGCGATTCGGCCCGATACGCGGGCAAGGGGGTCGAGCGCGCGGTCGCGAATGTGGAGAAAGTGCTGGGGCCGGCGGTGGCGGGCCTCGATGCGGCGGATCAGGCGGCGATAGACAGACGGCTGCTTGAGACCGACGGCTCGGAGGGCAAGCGGCGGCTGGGCGCGAATGCCGTGCTGGCAGTTTCGTGCGCTGCGGCGCGAGCGGCGGCTCTAGCGCGCGGAATCCCGCTGTGGAAACATCTGGCAAACGGGCGGCGGGCTTCGCTGCCCGTGCCGATGGTGAACATCATTTCGGGCGGCCTGCATGCGGGCGGGAACATCGAATTTCAGGATTTTCTGGTGATCCCGCGCGGGTATCCGGATTATGCGGCGTCGCTCGAAGCGATTGTGGCGGTTCATCGCGCGGCGGGCGCCCTGCTGCGGCAACGCGGCTACGTGCTGACGGGTGTGGCGGACGAGGGCGGTTGGGGGCCGAAACTGGCATCGAACGAAGAGGCGGCGGCGCTCGTGCGGGAGGCGATCCGGCGAGCCGGCGCGAACATGGATATCGCGCTCGATGTGGCTTCGACGCACTTCTACAGCAACGGCTGTTACAAGCTGGAAGGCCGCACGATGGACGCGGCGGGCATTGCTGAAATGCTTGAGGGCTGGATTGCCGCTTATGGAGTCACGTCCATGGAAGACGCGTGCGCGGAGGACGACTGGGACGGGTGGAAGCGGATTACCGCGCGCATCGGCAGCCGGGTGCAGCTGATCGGCGATGATCTGTTCGTCACCGACCTCCGGCGGCTGAATCGCGGGATTGCGGAACAGGCCGCCAATGCCGTGCTGGTGAAGATGAACCAGATCGGCACGCTGACG
>DAIDJK010000346.1 GCA_027450225.1 Bryobacterales bacterium
AGCGAGTCTTCGGCGGGCTGTGGAACATAATGCGCCACATGCCGGTAAACCATCGGCCCCATCGAGCGCTGGTGCAACTGCGCGAGCACGCCGTTGAAGAAGAGCGTGACGTAAGCCGGGCGGATGACCTTGTCGCCTTCCATACGCGGGGCTTCGAAAACGATGTCGTAGCTGTTCCATTCGCCGGGCGGGCGGATGGGATTCACAAGCGGCGGCCACTGTCCATAGACGGCTCCGGCCTGGCCATCGGCATAAGTCGGGCTGTTGTAGGAATCGAGCACCTGCACTTCATAGCGGCCCTGGAGAAGTACGCCGCTGTTGCCGCGTCCCTGGCTTGTGCCGGTGGGCGGATTGGGCGCCGACCACTCGACGTGCAACTGGCAGTCACCGAACTTCTGCTTCGTCGCGATATCGCCGGTGTGCGGCACGACTTCCATGTAGCCGTTGCCGAGCTTCCATTCGGAAGCGCCGCCAGTTCCCGCGTGCGTGATGGTGCTGGCGTGACCCTGCCATGCGGCAAGATTCGATCCATCGAAAAGAACAATGGCGTCCGATGGCGCCTCGCCTGGATTCGGCGCGGGAGAAACGACCGGCGGATGCGGCCGGTCCGGATCGTGAACGTGCCAGGGCAGACCGGGAAGCATGGGAGTGTCCGTGAAGCCGAGATCGTGGTTGGCGGCGTTCTGGGCTGCGAGGGGCAGGATGGCAAGGGCAGCGGCGAGAAACGCTGCGGCGGCGAGGAGCGTTTTCGACATGGGCGTGAACAAAGAGCATATCGCTTCGCAATGCTCTTTGCCCGGCGCGAGCCTGAAAAGATTCAGCGGGCGCGGATTTCGGCGCCGGATGCGTCGGGTTTCACTCTGCGCTTCGGAGCCGGTTTGCGCGGAGATGGCTCGGGATCGATGGCCTCTCCACGAAGCGCGGCCAGGCGCTCGAAAGTCGCGATCGCCATGTCGAGAGCTGCCAGTTCATCCCGAAGGTTACGGAGTATCGAGCGCGTATCGGGAGTCGCCATCGGCTCCGATATACCAGAAATGGGCTCCAAATGGAATAGAACGAATGGACTTTTTCAGGTGGATCAGCGAAAAAGGCCGGCGAATTCAAACGGCGGCGGGTTGTTCAGCCGCCTTGTCCTGGGCGTGCGCTTCGAGATAACGCTGGCGGCTTTCCGTGATGGCCTTGCGGGCTTCGCGCGGGCCGCCCCAGCCCTCCATGGTGGTGACTTTGCCTTCGAGTTCCTTGTAAATCGAGAAAAAGTGCTCGATTTCGCGGCGCACGTGGGGAAAGATCTGGTCCATGGTATGGATCTGGTCGTAGCGGGGATTGCGGGTGGGAACGGAGAGAATTTTCTGGTCGTGCTCCTGCCCGTCCCGCATATTCAGGACGCCGACGGGGCGCACCTCGATCAATACGCCTGGAAAGCTGGGCTGCTGGACGAGCACGAGCACGTCGAGCGGATCGTTATCGTCGGCGAGCGTGCCAGGGATGAAGCCGTAGTCGCCGGGGTAGTGGAGTGGCGAATAGAGCGCGCGGTCGAGGCGGAAGACGCCAAGTTTGCCATCGTACTCGTATTTATTGGCGGAGTGTTGCGGGATCTCCACGATCATGCGCACGATTTCCGGCGCGTCGGCGCCGGGATCGAGGTCATACAGGCGATTCACGGAATCAAGCGTAGCACTGTCGGCGCCTCGCGCCGCCCGCGGCCGGTTCAGGATTGCGCCGGCGTTTCGGGATAGGTGACGGAAACCAGCGTGAGACCTTTTGCCGGCGCGCTCGGCCCGGCCTTCCGGGTGAAATCCGGGGAGAAGAGCGCCGGGATGCTACCGGTGGGGAGATTGCCACGGCCAACCTCGATGAGCGATCCGACGATGTTGCGGACCATGTGTTTCTGGAAGCCGCTGCCGCGGACGTGATAGACCAGGCGGTCCTCCTGCCGTTCGAGGCGCGATTCGAAGATGGTCCGGACCTTCGTGCGGCCCTCTTCATCGCGATCGTCTGAAGCGGCGAAAGCGGTGAAATCGTGTTCGCCTTCGAAGTGGCGGGCCGCGGCCGCCATGGCAGCTTCGTCCAGCGGATAGGGGTGGTGATGAACGTAGCGCCATTCGAAGGGCGGGCAGATTTCGCGGCGGAACAGGACGTACCGGTACGTTTTGTCCAGAGCGTCGAAGCGCGGGTGGAAATCTGTATGGGTTTCCACGGCTTCGAGCACCCGGATGGTGGGCGGGAGCAGACGGTTGATGGCGCGCCGGAGATTGTCCGCCGGGATAGGGTTGGTGAGCGTGAACGCGGCCACCTGGGCCAGCGCGTGGACGCCGGCGTCCGTGCGTCCGGAGCCGGCGACATGCACCGGCGAGCCTTCCAGACCGCGGGCGATATCCTCGAGCGCTCCCTGTATGGTGGGCAGACCGGGCTGGATCTGCCAGCCGTGGAACTCCGTGCCGTCATAGGCGATCTTGATGCGGATGCGGCGGGCGGGCGGCATTCGAAGTGGCGGCGGACAAAGAAGTCACGTTAGCAAAAGCGGCTCGGCGGCGGGGCGTCCGGGGAACAGCCGGGCGGAATCGGCACAGGCGAAAGGGGCGAAGCGGGGCAAGGGGAAGCGTAGTTTCGCCCGATTTTCGGATCGCCGGGCGGTCGCGGCGACCACGCGTGGAAACTGGCACTACGGATGCCCCGTCTGAGCTAAACTAATAGGGATCAATCTCCTCGCAGAGGATCAGTAAAGTTATGGGAAAAAAGGGTCTCCGGGCCTGTGTCTGGTTTTCGTTCGGCCTGGCGCTGCTGTTCATCGTTCCGTCCATCGCTCAGGACGACAGTTCGAGCAGCAGGACGAAAAACAAAAAGAACAATAGCGCGAGTCGCGAGACCATTGCCAAGCCTCTCACCGAGAAGCAGCGCAAAAAGAAGGAAGCTCAGCTGAAGAAAGAGCTCGAGACGCCCTGGAAGAAGTGGCTGAACGAGGACGTGGTGTACATCATCACGGATGAAGAGCGGAAGGCGTTCAAGCAGCTCAGCACGGACGAAGAGCGCGAGCAGTTTGTCGAGAACTTCTGGCTGCGCCGCGATCCCACGCCGGACACGGTTGAGAACGAATATAAGGAAGAGCACTACCGCCGCATCGCTTACGCGAACGAGCATTTCGCGTCGGGCATTCCGGGCTGGAAGACGGACCGTGGCCGCATCTACATTACGTTCGGGCCGCCGGATGAAATCGAATCGCACCCCTCGGGCGGCACCTATGAGCGCCCGGCGGCCGAAGGCGGCGGCGAGACTTCCACGTATCCGTTCGAGGACTGGCGCTACCGCTATATCGAGGGCATCGGCAACGACGTGATCATCGAATTTGTCGATACCACGATGACGGGCGAGTACCACATGACGATGGACCCGTCTGAAAAGGACGCCCTGCTGTATGTTCCGAACGCCGGTCTGACCATGGCCGAACAGCTTGGCCTGAGCTCGAAGCTGCAGCGCTTCCAGCGCACGGACGGCACGCACATGGGCGCGGCGCTCGGCGGAACTCCGGCGAGCTACGACGAATTCAATCGCCTGGAGCAGTTTGCGAAACTGCAGCAGGCGCCCAAGGTGAAGTTCACGGATCTGGAAGCCGCCATCACCACGCGCATCACGTACAACATTCTGCCGATGCTGGCGCGAGTCGATTACGTGAAAGTGACCGACTACAACGTTCTGGCGAACGTTACGATCCAGTTCGAAAACAAGGATCTGCAATTCCAGCTGAAGGACGGAATGCAGAAATCCCAGATCCACGTACTGGGACGCATTTCGACGATGACGCGGCGTACGGTAACCACTTTCGAGAAATCGCTGGAAGTCGCCGAACCGCCTCAGCTGTTCCAGGAGTTCGTCAAGAACCGTTCGATTTATCAGCAATCGGTGCCGCTCGCCCCGGGCAGGTACCGGCTGAACGTTGTCGCCAAGGATGTGATCTCCGGCAACATGAACAACTATGAAGTCGCGCTCGACGTGCCGCATTTCGACGACGAACGGCTGGCTTCGAGCAGCCTGATACTGGCGGACACGCTCGAGAAGTTGCCGACCCGCAGCATTGGCGGCGCGATGTTCTCGATCGGCGATATGAAAGTGCGCCCGCGGCTGGGCGACAAGTTCCTGCGCTGCACGGCCCCGGGCAAGCCCTATGGATGCGACGACAAGCTGGGCATCTATTTGCAGGTTTACAATTTCACGCCGGATGAGAAGACGCAGAAGCCGAGCGGCCAGATCGAGTACGAGATCGACAAAGCGGGCGCGAACGGAGACAAGGTTCTGAGCTTCGCCGAGGACGTTACGAAAGTTCCGAACGCGTCGGCCAACCAGGTCACCATCGAGAAGCTGCTCCCGCTGCAATCTCTGCAGCCGGGCACCTATACCTTGAAGATTCGGGCGGTTGACAAACGGTCGAATCAGACCGTCCTGCAGCAGGCCAACTTTACGGTAAACTAAAGGCGGTCTTCGCTCGGGCGAACGGCCGGAGGAAGACGGGAAAGCGGCGAGGGCGCGGACGGAAAAGCGGCGGGGCCGCGTACGGGAATGCGGCTGGGCCGCATACGGGAAGAGAGGAGTCCCGGAAAGAAGGCGAGTGAAAGGCGCTATGGGTATTCGCCCGATGTGGACGGCGCCGGTCGCGGGGCTGATTGCCGCGGCCACAATGCTGGTGTCTGCAGCCTCAGCGAACACCGCAATTCGCTTTTCCGGGGACGTCAGTGGTCTGGTCAGCGATGCCGCCGGGCGCCCTCAAGCCGGAGCGGTAGTGATGCTGTTCAACAAGCAGGACCGGCTTCTCCAGCGTCTTGCCACCGATCGCGACGGAACGTTCTCGTTTGACGATCTGCTTCCGGATCTCTACACCGTCCGGGTGAGCTTCTCCAGTTTCTTCCCCGCATCGAGAGACCATATACAGGTTCGCTCCGGCATGCGGAGCCTGCTTGAAGTGAATCTCTCGCGGCTGTTCAGTTCCGTTCAACTGGTGGCCACCACGCCCGCGCCGGGCGGTCTGATGAGCGACAGCTGGAAATGGACGCTGCGCGCGGACAACTCGCTGCGGCCGATTCTCCGCTTTCTCCCGCAGGCGAAAACCACCATCGCCTCCACAACAGAGGAAAGGAAGCCGGTCTTCAGCGATTCGCGCGGCATCGTGCGCATTTCGGCGGCGGATGGCGCGCAGGTACTGAACAATAACGGTGAGGCGGACCTGGGCACGCAGTTCGCGTTCTCGACTTCTGTTTACGGTGAAAATCATGTAGCGGTGACGGGCGACGTAGGGTATGCGCCTGTGACCGGAGCCCCCGCAACCGCCATTCGCGCCACATACGGAAGAAAGATGGGCGACGAATCCGACCCGCTGATCTCGATCACCATGCGGCAGTTCTATGTGCCGGTGCGTCCCGGGCAGGCCGCTTCGTCGGGGTCGGGCTCCGATGCGTCCTTTCCAGGTTTGCGCACCCTTGGCTTTTCCTATTCCGACAAGCGCAGGATCAACGACGTAATGTCCATCGAATATGGCAGCGAGATGGACATCGTTTCGTTCACGGACCGCATGCAGTATTTCAGCCCTTATGCCCGGCTCATGTACGCGATTCCGCACGGAACGGTGGATTTCACTTACACGTCGGGCAATCCGCGGCCGGAACTTGGCCTGAGCGCGGTGGACGGCGACGCGGATCTGCAGCGGGATCTTGAAGCCGTATCGATGGTGCCGCGGCTCACGATGCTCAATGGCCGCGACAAGGTGGAATACGGCGAGGATTTCGAAACCGGGGTGACGGAGAAATTCGGTTCCCGCGAGTATCGTGCGTCGGTGTATCGCGAAAACGTATCGAACACCGCGCTCACCATCGCCAATCCCGTACCGGGCATGTTTGCGGGCGACGTGATGCCCGATCTGTTCTCTCCGACCGCCCTGTTCAACGCCGGGCAGTTTCAGACCACCGGGTACACGCTTTCGGTGACGCAGAACCTGGGCGAGAACTACAAGCTGACGGCCATGTACGGCTCGCTTGGCGTGCTCTCGACAGCCGGGGACGTGAATATCGAAACGGCGAACGATCTTCGGGCTGCGCTCGAGTCACAGCATCGCGGCGCCTTCGATATACGGGGCTCCGGCAAGATTCGCGCCACGGGCACGCAGTTCGCGGCAAGCTACGAGTTCACCGATTACCGCTCGGCGCTGCCTGCCCCGGTGTTTTCCACGCAGACGCTCCGTCCGGAGCCCGGATTAAACATCGTCGTTCGGCAGCCGATCCCCGGCTTCCCCGGAATGCCGGGACGTTTCGAGGCTTCCGCCGAAGTTCGCAATCTGCTGGCGCAGGGATACATGCCGCTGACGATTGGCGGCCAGTCGATCCTGCTGGTGAACACTCCCCGCAGTTTCCGCGGCGGCGTCGCCTTCGTTTTCTGACCGCGGGCAAATTTCGAACCCCGGCTTGCGATTCCACGTAATCTGAGACATTGATGCGGCTCCTCGCGCTCCCGATCATTCTGGCCGCGGCTCTGCCTGCCGCCGCCGAAACCGCTCCTGTATTCAACCGCGACATCGCGCCGATTATTTACAACAACTGCGCGTCCTGCCACCGTCCCGGGGAGGCTGCGCCGTTCCCGCTGCTTTCCTATGCGGACGTGAGGAAGAAAGGGCCGGTGATCGCGGCGGTAACCGGCTCCCGGTACATGCCGCCCTGGAAAGCCGATCCCGGCGCCTGGGCATTTCGCGATGAGCGGCGCCTCACGGATGCGCAGATCGCCCTGATCGCGCGGTGGGTGAAGGCGGGAATGCCGGAGGGCAATCCTGCGGATGCGCCGCCCGCGCCGGCGTTTTCGAGCGGCTGGCAACTCGGCGAGCCGGACATGATCGTCGAAATGCCCGCCGCGTATCACGTGCCGGCCGATGGTCCGGATATCTACCGCAACATCGCGGTCCCGCTCGGCTTCGCCGAAGACAAGTGGATCACCGCGATCGACATGAAGCCCTCCGCCCGCGCCGTGGTGCATCACGTCCTCTATTTCGCCGATCCGAACGGCAGAGCCCACCAGAGGCCGCCGCAGGGCGCCGAACCCGGCTTCAGCGGTATGACGGCCGGCGGCGCGACTGTGGCGCTTGGAGGCTGGGCCGTCGGCGCGCAGCCGCATTTCTATCCCGATGGGCTCGCGCTCAAGGTCCCGAAGGGATCGGATCTCGTAATCCAGTATCATTTCCATCCCACCGGCAAGGCGGAAGCGGAAAAATCCACAGTGGCGTTGTATTTCGCAAAGAAGCCGCCGGAACGCCTCATGTTTCCGCTTCAGTTGCCGCCGGTTTATTCGCTGTTTTCGGGCCTCGACATTCCGCCTGGCGCCGGCGATTACGTGATCCGCGATTCGTTCACGCTGCCGGTACCGGTTCAGGCCGCCGGCGTAGGCGCCCACGCGCACTAGATCGGCAGGAAACTGATCCTGACCGCCACCTTGCCCTCCGGGGAAGTGAAGACGCTGCTCTCGATTCGCGACTGGGATTTCGCCTGGCAGGACCGGTATTTCTTCAAAGACAAGGTGACGCTGCCCGCGGGCACGCGCCTCGACGCGGAGATTCACTGGGACAACTCCGCGTCAAACCCGCGCAATCCATCGAATCCGCCCGCCCGCGTTACCTGGGGCGAACAGTCGAAGGATGAGATGGGCAGCGTGACGCTGATCGCGGTTCCGGATAATCCGGACGATCTCGAGGCGCTGAGCCGCGATTACGGGGCGCATCGGCGCGCCATGGCCCAGTCGCGCCTGGCGAGCGATCCGGGTTTCGCCGCCAGGCTGCGGGCGCTGCTCGCGCAATAGACTGGCGGGCGCCGGCCCACTGGAGGTAGGCTGGTAGAGCGATGAAGTGGCTGGTCTTGTTTTCGCTCGGCGTAATCGCGAATTCGGGAGTCCGCGTCACGGACGTGAATCATGTGCCGCGCGAACCGCTCAAGGTGGAGCCGGGGCATCT
>DAIDJK010000347.1 GCA_027450225.1 Bryobacterales bacterium
TTGCCGCCGCGATTGAGGTTCGACAAGGTTGCCGCCCGATGGATCGGGCAACTCGAGGCGGCGTGCGCCGAATCCGTCGCGAGCGGAGTGACGGCGGTTGTATCCGTAACCGCCCCCATCCTTCTGCCATCGAAGACCGGCTCCACGCTCGTACAACGAATCCGGACTGACGCGGGGCGGGACTATGGCGGCGCCGTTCACGGCAACGGCGTGTCGATCCTGTATCTGCGGCATGGCCTCGAAAAGGCGCCGAAGGGGATCGCCTTCGTGCACAACCCCGGGACGGATCCGCGCGTGCTGTTCCGCCTCACGCGTGAACTGCTTCACCTCGCCCACGAATGTTTGAAGAAGAAATGCCCGGAATCCGCCGCGGAGCGCTGGCTCGTCCTGACCGGCGGCGGCGGCAAGGCGCTCGGAGATGCGCTCCGCCGCCTCCGTTCGCGCCTTTGCCCGGTTCTGCCTTACCGCAGGATAATCATGGTTTCAGCGCGGCGCTGACCGCTTCCCGCAGCTGTTTGCTGTCGAATGGCTTGCCGAGAAATCCGGAGATGCCTGTGCCGCGAAAACGTTCCCGCGCTTCGGCCTGGCTGAAGCCGCTGATCAGAATCACGCGCGCCTCCGGCGAAATCCTGCGGATGCGTTCGTAAGCCTGCTGGCCATCCATCACCGGCATGGCGAGATCCAGAATCACCAGCTGGATGTCGCCGGGATGCTCGCGAAACAGCTCCACCCCGATCTCGCCGTTTTCCGCCGTCAGTACCGCATAGCCGAGTCTCTCGAGCGCGGCTTTGGCGAACTTGCGGACCACCTGTTCGTCGTCCACCACCAGAACCATGCCGCTCGCCAGTTCGGCTTCCGCCGGCTGCTCGGCGTTCTTGGTTTCGCTCTGCCCGGCGCCGGCGGTCGGAAAATACAGGCGGAACGTGCTGCCGCGGCCCGGTTTCGTATCGATCCGCAGCAGACTCCTGTGGGCGTGCAGAATGCCATGCACGGCGGAAAGGCCAAGTCCGCGGCCGGCGAACTTGGTGGTAAAAAACGGGTCGAAGATGCGGGCGCGCGTCGCTTCGTCCATACCGGCGCCGTTGTCGGTGACGCTGAGTTCCACGTACTCCCCGGCCGCCGGCGTCTCGCCGGGAACGAAAAACGCTTCATCCAGATGCACCCCCCGGAGGCACACCTTTACCAGCCCCGCCGTGCCTTCCGGTATGGCCTCCGCCGCGTTGATGATGATGTTCATCATCACCTGCTGCATCTGCGCGCGGTCGGCTTCGATGAGCGGAAGCTCCGGCGGCGTATCGAACCGCAGTTCCACATGCGGGGGAATCAGACGGCGCACGAAGGTGCGCGTTTCGTTGGCAATCGCGGAGAGATTGACCGGCTGCCGGAGGAATCCGCCTTTGCCGGAGTAAGCCAGAATCTGTTTGGTGAGATCCGCCGCGCTCTCGCTGGCCGCGATGATGTCCTCGATCAGCTCGCGGCCGGGATCGAATTCGGGCGCATTTTCCAGCAGAAGGTGAGCATTGCCCAGCACGCCGGTAAGCAGGTTGTTGAAATCGTGCGCGATGCCGCCGGCCAGCACCCCGATGCTTTCCAGCCGGGCCGCCTGGCGGAGTTGGTCTTCGAGTTTCTTCTTCTCCGTCACGTCCGCGATCACGCACACCGCGCCCGTAACGGCCCCCGCGTCGTTTTTTACCGGATCGAGCGTGAGCATCAGATCGAGACCGGCCGCGTGAACTTCGGAGCTGTCCCGCGCGCCGCTCGCCTTCACGCGCGCGAGCGCCGCCGAGATCGCCTCGCTGACGTCCGGCAGCGTCGCGAACGCTTTGTTCACGCGCGTAATGGCGCCTGATTCATCCACCATCGCCACGCCGTCCCCTATGGCGTCGAACGTACTTTGCCACTGCCGCGCCGATTCCCGCACAATGTTCTCGGCGCTTTTCAGCCGCAGCAGAGACCGCAGCGTGGCCACCAGGATGGCCGGCTCCACGGGCTCGGTGAGATAAACATCGGCCCCGGTCTCGAGCCCCTTCACCTGCGAGGAGACGTCGATATAGGACGCGGACATCTGCACGATCGGCGTGCCATGCAGGTGCGCATCGTGGCGGATGCGGCGGCAAACCTCGCAACCGTCGATGTCCGGCAGCCGGATGTCCAGAATGATCAGATCGGGCCGAAGTTTGTGGGCCGTATCGAGCGCCTCGGCGCCGGTTCCCACGGATACGATCTCGAATCCGGCCTGGCGGAGCGCCCGGCCTACCGCATAGCGGCCTCCCTCATCGTCGTCCACATTCAGGATCAGCGGATTTGGCCGGATCACGGGCGCGCTTTCCCCACGGTCAGCGGAAGTTCCACGCCGGCCTTCCTCAGAGAGTCCTGCAAATGGTGAGCGGTCTCCGCCGTAAGCAGATCCGCCTTCGAAATCACAGCCAGGGATTTTTCCCCCAGCGAGGTCTTCTCGGGCGTGGTCAGTTGTTTGGAAGTGACGATCACAGCGGGAATCGCTGCCAGAGCGGCATCCGCCCGCAGCGCTTCCAGCGTCTGGAAGCCGTTCATTCCAGGCATCGCGAGATCCATTAATATCAGATCGGGATTTTCCTGCCGGGCCAGCAGAATCGCTTCGCCGCCATCCCTGGCCTCCACAAAGTTTACGCCCGAACCGTCGAAAAGCTGCCGCGCCAGATAGCGGGAAACATCTTCATCGTCCACGATGAGCACCGTCTTCCTCGCCGGCGCGAGTCTCGCGAGTGCTTCGCAAAGCGACTCGCCGCTCACCGGCTTGGCGAGATATTCATCCGCCCCGAGCGCCAGCGCCTTGCCGCGGTCGTCCACCGATGTGGCGACAATCACGGGAATCCGGCTTGTGGCTGTATTGGCCTTGGTGCGGGCGAGAAAATCCCAGGCGTCTTCGCCCGTCAGCGAGATATCCAGCACGATGGCGCGCGGCTGCGCGATCCGCAGCACGCCTTCGGCCTCCCTTACGGAGCGCGCGGAAAGCACGTGCCAGCCGGTGTGCCGCAGGTATTTCTCGTAAGCCAAGCGGGTTTCGAAGTGGTCCTCCACCAGCAGCACCTTCTCCCTGCCGTCGGCGGCATCGGGTTCAGCCAGCGCCGCAGGCGCCTCGCGCTTCGCGAATTCGCGCGGCACCGTCAGCGAGAACGTGGAACCCGCGCCCGGTTCGCTTTCCACGCCCACGCTCCCGCCCAGCAGTTCGGCCAGCTTGCGGGAGAGTGGAAGTCCCAGGCCCGTGCCTTTGTATTTGCGCTGCAGCGGACTGTCCAGCTGCGCGAATTCGAGAAAGATCGTCTGCAGATGCTCCGGCGCAATCCCGATGCCCGTGTCCCGCACGTGAAACGAAACCTCGTCGGATTCCGGATAGTGCTCCGCCCAGATGCGAACCTCTCCGGCTTCGGTGAACTTCAGGGCGTTCGAAATGAAATTTCGCAGGATCTGCGAAATCTTGCCTTCGTCGGAAAACATCGCCGGTATTCCGGACGGGTCGTCGAAGATCAGGTTCAAAGCGCTGGTCAGCAGCAGCGGGCGCAGCATGCCGCGCAGCGCGCCGAACAGCTCCGTCGCCTCGAACTGCGCCGGCCGCACTTCGGTCTTTCCAGCTTCCACCTTCGCCAGATCCAGCAGATCGTTCACCAGCTCCGTCAGGCTTTCGGCGGACTTGCGGATGAAGTTGACCTGCACCTCCTGCTCGGACGTAAGGTCGCCATCGGTGCGGTCGAGAAGCAGCCGCGAAAGAGCCAGAATCGAATTCAGAGGCGTCCTGAATTCGTGGCTCATGTTCGAGAGGAACTTCGACTTCATCTCGTCGGCGCGCCGCAGTGAATCCGCCTTCTCGTCCAGCTCCGCGTAGAGCGCCACCACGCCGCGGTTCGTATCTTCGAGTTCCCGGTTCAGGCTCACCAGTTCGTCCTGACGGCGGCGCAGCTTGTCGAGCGTCTGCAGCAGCTCGCGGTTCTGGTCTCTGAATTCGTCGATCAGAGAGCGCGGGCGTTGTTTCTCCAGAGCCGCCAGAAGCTGCGGCAGAAGCAGACTGGTGATGAGCGGGGCGGCGCGCGGAAGCAGCTTGCCCATGGTGATCACCGTTCCCGCGCCGGGCGTGCACGCGATGCGGAACTGATCCATCAGCCGCTGCGCCCCGATGATTCCCATCCCCATTCCGGTGCTCGAATGGTACCGGCCCTCGAGTATTTCAGGCAGATTCGCGATACCCGGGCCCCGGTCGGAGATCCGGACCTGCAGCAGTTGCGGCGGCGTCGTCCCTTCGAGCGTGAATTCCACCCGGCCGCCGCCCGCATACGCGAATGCGTTGCGCGCGATCTCCGATACTGCCGTCGCCAGCCGCGTCTGCTGTTGCGCGTCGAATGTCAGAGCTTCGGCCAGCTGGCGTGTGCGCTGGCGCGCCGCCACAATGTCCTGTTCCCACTGGATGCGGACGGAGAGCAGCGGCAGCGTCATTCCTGCCGCTCCCCGGGCGCCACTTCGCCCGCGCGCGCCACCACAATCGTCGC
>DAIDJK010000348.1 GCA_027450225.1 Bryobacterales bacterium
GGCGCGGGCGATCGCGGTCAGCACGATATGGGGTTGTTCAAAACCAACTCCAACGTCGAAGTCGCCGCGGTGTGCGATATCTACGCCGAAAAGATCGATCAGGTCAAGCAAACCAATCCCGGCGCCCGCGCCTTCAGGGAACATCGCGATCTCCTCGCCATGAAGGACATCGACGTCGCGCTCATCGCCACGCCGGATCACTGGCACTCCGTCATCGCCATCGACGCGCTGAACGCGGGCAAGGACGTCTACGTTGAAAAACCGCTCACGCTCACCATCGAGCAGGGCCCGCCCATCGTCAAAGCCGCGCGCGTAAACAATCGGGTCTGCCAGGTCGGCATGCAGCAGCGCTCCGGCAAGCACTATCTGCAGGCGAAACACGAGTACATCGATGCCGGCCGCCTCGGCAAGATCACGCTGTGCCGCACCTGGTGGCACGGCAACACCTACCACCTGCGCAAAGCGCCGGCGTCGCTCCAAACGCAACCCTCCAACCTCGACTGGGCCCACTTCCTCGGCCCGCTCAAGTGGCGCGATTACGATCCGCAGCAATACTTCAACTGGCGGGCTTATCTGGACTTCGGCGGCGGCCAGGTCACAGACCTCTTCACGCACTGGATCGACGTTGTCCACATGTTCATGGGCCCGAACTTCGTGGGCAACGACATTCCCATTTCCGCCAGCGCCTCAGGCGGCGTCTACGCTTATAAGGACGGCCGCACGGCGCCCGATACCATCAACGTCCTGCTGCAGTATCCCGCCGAATACACCGCCACCTTCGAAGCTACGCTCGTTCCCGGCATCACCGGCGAAGGAGTCGAATTCTGCGGAACCGAAGGCCGTCTGTGGATCGACCGCAGCCGTTTCGAGTTCTACCCCCTCGGCCGTAACGTCCAGCCGACCGTGGTTCCGGTCGATCGCGGCAATCCGCCCAGCCGGGACCCGCTCACCCAGGCGCACATCAACAACTTTCTCGAATGCGTCCGCACCCGCCAGCGCCCGAACGGCGACGTCCTCATCGGCCACCGCTCCGCCCAGGCCTCGCACCTTGGCAACATTTCTTATATGCAGAAGCGCCGCATCGATTTCGACCCCGTCCGCGAGGAAATCCTGCCTTTCTGAGCGCTGCTATACTGTTGAATTCGCTCCTCGCAGCGCCACCTCAACCGTCTGGAGTCTCATAGAAAAGCATGATCGCGTCGACACAAATGCGTCCCGGCATGGTGATCAAGTTCAACAACGATCTCTATTCCGTCTTCAGCGTCAACCACCGAACGCCGGGAAATCTTCGGGGATTTGTGCAGGCGA
Organism: Bryobacterales bacterium; assembly: GCA_027450225.1. Lineage (GTDB taxonomy): Bacteria > Acidobacteriota > Terriglobia > Bryobacterales > Bryobacteraceae > BOG-234. Next base: position 1,309 of record DAIDJK010000348.1, read on the forward strand.
AAATGCGCAATCTGCGCTCGGGCACCATGATCGAGCACCGCTTCTCTTCCGAAGACCGCGTCGAAAAAGCGATCCTCGAAGAGCATGAAATGGAATATTTGTACGACGACGGCGAATATTACTATTTCATGAACACCGAGAACTACGAGCAGATGCACCTTACAAAAGAACTGCTCGGCGACGCCACCCAGTACCTGATTCCGCAGCTCAAAGTCACCGTCGAATTCTACGAAGGCAAGCCGATGAGCGTGGAACTGCCGCCCACGGTGGATCTTACGGTAGTCGAAACCGAGCCTGGCCTCAAAGGCGCTACGGTTTCGAACGTCACCAAGCCCGCGAAGATGGAAACCGGCCTTATGGTGCAGGTGCCGCCGTTCATCAATGAGGGCGAAAAAATCCGCGTCAATACGTCGGAAGGCACTTACCAGGAACGGGCGTAACCGGCTCAGGCCGAAGCCCGCGCGGTCTCGATCCCGAAATACCGGCGTATGCGCTGCAGCAGCTGCGCTCTGCCGCTGAGCTCACGCAGGCGCGCCGCTTCTTCATCCAGCCTTTCCCGGATTACACTCAATTCCGCGCCGCGGTGCGCAATTACGGTGGCGATGTCCTCGGCGAGTTCCGGCCTGGTCCGCATCACCGGCAGAATGGCGGCGCGGCTCAGTTCGTAAACGTGCAGCCTGGTCAGCGCCGTCACGGATGCGCTGCGGCGCTCGCCGGCGAACAGCGACATCTCCCCGAAGAAATCGCCGGCTTCGATCTCGGCCACTTTCTGCTCGCCGCCCTGGGCTCCCCGCAGCATCACCGCGGCGCGGCCGGCCCGTAGAAGGTACATCGATTCGCCATCGTCTCCCTGGCGCACGATCATTTCGCCCTGCGCGAACGAAACGCTTTTCGCCTGCGCCGCGAGCGAGCGAATTTCGTCATCGTCGAGCAGCCGGAAGACAGGCGCCCTCCGGAGGGTGTCCGCCGGATCGGCCGCCGTGGCGGCTGGCCTGCGCCGCGTTTCCACCACGTGCGGAATGTCGCCCGGCGTAATGCCTGCCCGCGCGAGCCCGAAGTAGACGCGAGTCAATACCTCATGCGTCGGCATAGTGTCGTGCCCCGGATTCGACAGCCAGATGACGGCCGCATAGTTCACGTGACCAGGCGTCAGTTCCTGCACTACGCAACGCGGCGCGGGGTCCACCGCGACGTCCTGGATGGGCGACGCCTGCAAAGCCGATTCCACCGCCGCCACCACCTCATGCGGGTCTTCCGTGTACGACAACGAGAACGGCACGAACCAGCGGTGCGAAGCGGACATCACCGTCACGGCGGACCGGGTGAGGAAATGATTCGGCAGAATCACGGTGTCGCCATTGGTGGTGAGCACCGCCGTATGCCGCAGCCTGACATATTGGACATACCCGGAAACGTCATTGCACCGGATGTGATCTCCCACTTTGATTCCGCCCTCGAACTCGAGCGCGATGCCGCCCGCGATGTTGCTGAGCATGTCCTGCAGGGACAAGCCGACAATCGCCGTCACCACGGCGGAGGTGGTGAAGATCCCGGTCACGTTGACGCCCAGGTGGAGCAGCAACCCGCCGAGTACCCAGATATCGCCTGCGACGATGGCAATCTCGCCCGTAAACCGCGGCATCTTCAGCCGGCGCAGAAGCAGATCGAAGATGATGACCACGACGATCTGCACGCCTGCCAGCTGAATCAGCGCAAGCTCGATCTGATCGGCGGTGCGGACATCGGCCGCCCACCACGCCGCCAGGCCCGCGCCTCCCCAGACGATCACCCAGACCGCCAGCATCCCGATTGCGGTCCGCAGCCGTCCGCGGTCGCGCTTCAGCGGTCCCCATAGCGCCAGCGCGGTCAAGAAGATGGCCAGCGCTCCCCACCAGGCGTTTTGCATAAGATAGATATCCGATTCTAGAGCACCGCTCCAGCACGCCTTTGCTCAAACGCGACTCCTTCTTCCCTCGCGCGATAGCATGAAAGCGTGACCGCCGTTCGGGCCCGCGCGCCCCGATTCGCAACCCAAACGTTCCGGGGAAGCTCGCGCGCGTGAGCCGTTCCCCGCTTCTCCCCATCTTCCTCATCGTGCTTGTCGATGTCCTCGGCATGACGATCATCCTGCCCCTGCTGCCGTTCTACGCCGAACATCTCGGCGCCTCGGCTTTCGTGGTGGGTGCGCTCATCTCCACTTACGCTTTCTGCCAGCTGATTGCGGGCCCGGTGCTCGGGCGCATGTCGGACACCATGGGCCGCAAGCCGCTGCTCATACTCAGCCAGCTCGGCACGTTCATCGGATTCCTGGTGCTCGCCTTCGCCAACTCGCTCGCGCTGGTCTTCGTTTCGCGCGTGATCGACGGTATCACCGCGGGCAACCTGTCGCTCGCGCAGGCTTACATCGCGGACGTCACCACGAAGGAAAATCGCGCCCGCTCGTTCGGCGTCATCGGGATTGCATTCGGCATAGGCTTTCTGATCGGTCCCGGTCTTTCGGCGTTCCTCGCGCGTTATGGTTACGTCTGGCCGATTCTCGCCGCGGCGTGCCTTTCCGCTCTCAGCATCGTCTGCACATCCACACTGCTGCCGAAATCGGAACCGCATCTGCTCGCGGACGCCGAAGACGCCGGCCCCGGCGGCAAGCGTCTGGGCATCCTCGAATGGCGGGCTTACGGACAATATTTCTCGCGCCCCGCGCTCGGCCGCCTGCTGTGGCAGTTCTTCTTTTTCGCGTTTTCGTTTTCGTTCTTCGTCAGCGGCTTCGCGCTCTACGCGCAGCGCCGCTTCACCTGGCACGGGCATCCGTTTGGCGCAACGGAAGTGGGCTACATCTTCACTTACGTGGGCTTTCTCGGCGTGATTCTGCAGGGCGGACTCATCGGCCGACTGGTGAAGTGGATGGGCGAACGCAAGCTGGTCTGGACCGGGTTCGCGGCCAACACCGTCTCGTATGCTCTTCTCGCCTGGACCAGCACCGTGGGCCAGTTGCTCGGCGCAAGCACCATCAGTTCTTACGGCAACGGAGTGATCCGCCCCGCGGTCACCGCGCTCATCACGCATCAGGCCGGGAAGCGCGAACAGGGCGTGGTACTCGGCCTTACGCAATCTCTCACCTCGATCTCGCAGATCATCGCGCCGCTGATTGCGGGCGCGCTGATCGACCGCGACCTGCTGGGCGTCTGGGCGCTCGGAATCGCCGCCGTCGCATTTTGCGGCATGCTGGCCAGCATCCGGGAACCGAAACTCGCCGAAGCTCCGGTCTAGCCGAACCGTGCCATAATCGCGGACACGGCGCAATGTCCCGCATCCATCTGCTTGTTTCCGCGGCGCTGATCAGCGCCGCAATGGCGATCGCCCAGACTCCCACCGCCGCTCCCGCGTTCGAAGTGGCCACTATCAGACCCGCTCCGCCGCTCAATCCCGCTCTGATTCAGCAGGGCAAAATGCACGTCGGCACGAAGGTGGACGCCGCGCGCGTGGATATCGGCTACGCATCCATCGCAGATCTCATCCGCACCGCGTATGAAGTGAAGCGGTATCAGGTCTCCGGCCCGGACTGGATGACGGCGGAGCGCTTCGACATTATGGCGACGCTGCCCGAAGGCGCGAACAAAGACCAGGTTCCCGCCATGCTGCGCACTCTGCTCGCCGAGCGTTTCAAGCTGCAGGTACACAAAGAAAACCGGGAGCACCCCGTCTACGCGCTGGTGGTGGCAAAGGGCGGCCCGAAGATGAAGGAAGCGGCGCCGGACCCGGCCGCCCCCGCCCAGCCGCCGAAGAGCTCCGCGACCTTCGATACCAACGAGGGCACAATCCACATGACCCGCAACCCGGATGGCCGGGGCGCCACCATCACCGACCCGAAAGGCGGCAGGGTCAACATTGCCACGGGCCCGGACCGGAGCATGCACATGGAGTTCTCCAAAATGTCGATGCCCGACTTCGCTGACGCGCTCAGCCGCTACGTAGACCGGCCCGTGATCGACCAGACGGGCCTGAAAGGCAATTATGAGGTG
>DAIDJK010000349.1 GCA_027450225.1 Bryobacterales bacterium
AATAGCCGGTCACGGAGATGCCCGGAAAACCGAAATCCCGAGGCGTCGTCGGCATATAGCCAACCCCCCAGAGCTGGTTTACATTCACGTTATGGTTTTGCGCGAATACCTGACGCACGGCGCGATTGAATCCGGCAACCACCGAATTGATGGTCCGCGGTCCAAACGTCTTTTCGTAATTCATCAGGACGTTGTGGCCGCGGTCATAAACCAGGTCGCCGAATCCGGGCAGTTCGGTCTGGTTTTCCGCAAAGGGCTCGAAAAGATCCTGGCGTCCATAGGAGTAACGCATCGTGAACTGCGAAGAATCGTCGATTCTGTGATCGATTCGGACGCTGCCTTCGTCCTGTTGATCCGTTCCAATCGGATTCGACAGGTAATTCCCCGAACTGCCGGGAAGGTTCGGAAGCGGGAAGAGTGACAGTACGTTGGCCGCATACGGCGAGATCCGGGATGCCGGAATCGCGCCGCCCGGGAACGGTGCGCGGGTAAACGGATCGTTCGCTCCACCCACGCTCGAAAGGTTGCCGGATCTCACGGCGGTCGTGGGTACAGTACCCAGTTGCGTCAGGCCTTCGTTCTGGCGAAGCCCTTCGTAGCTGGCGAAGAAGAACGTTGAATTCCGGATAACCGGTCCGCCCAGCGCGCCCCCAAACTGGTTGCGAATGAACTCCGGTTTCTGCGAGGCGCCGAAGAAATTCCTTGCGTCCAGATCGCGATTGCGAAGGTAATCGTATGCCGTCCCGTGAAATTCGTTCGAGCCGCCGCGGGTGACTATGTTCACCTGGCCGGCCGACGCCACGCCGTATTCCGCGCTGTAGGTGCTCGTCGCGATCTTGAATTCCTGAATCGCGTCCACGGATGGCTCGAGCACGTATCCCCGGGTATCGGAATCGTTGTTGTCCACTCCATCAAGCAGGAAGTTGTTCTGTTCCTCTCTGCCGCCGTTTGCATGCATCGCGAAAGTGCCTCGCGTGGAGAGCTGTGAATTCTCGACCGGCGGCGACACGCCCGGCAGCAGGAATGCAAGCTGGAGGAAATCGCGCTCATTCAGTGGAAGTCCTTCGATCACCGACTGCGTGAATACGGAACCGATTTCGCTTGAATCCGCATTGATCTGAGGCGTTTTCGCATTCACTACGATGCGTTCGCCTTTCGCCGCGATCGTCGTATTCAAATTGAAATGTACCCGCTGATCGACCGCGACGCGTACCGGCTCCACCTTCAAAGGAGCGAAACCGTGTGCTGTCGCGCTGAGACGATAATCCGCCGGCGGCAACCCCTCGAAATCGTAATACCCGGAATAGTCCGTCTGTGCAGTACGGCGTAGCGCCTGATTGACGCTGTCGAGGGTAACCAGAGTGTTCGTGATTGCTGCGCCGGAGGGGTCAAGCAGATATCCGGATATGGATCCCGTGTTGATCTGCGCGCGCAGCCCGCCGCAGATGAAGGCTAAAAAGCAAAGAAAAGGTAATAATTTCGATCGCATGTTCGCGCCGCCGGGCATGCTCTGTGCTGCTTCGGTCAGTGCGAGAATAGCACGCGGACGCCAAGGTTTGTTTCATTACGATTCTATTCCTGGTACCAAAGGAAGGGAGTTAGAACCATACCGGAATTCAGTGGTCGCCTGTTCGGTTTGTAAGGCTTTATACTCGATTTCATAAGCCGCAACCTGACAAAAACCGCTCGCCGCCGCAGCAGCGCTTCAGCCATCCGGCGAAATCAACTCTCCTGTGAACACTTCGCCGGCCGTAAATGGCGCGACGCGGCGATTCGACGCCGCCACGCACCCCTGAATCGCATGTTTTCTCCTTCCAGCGCAATCAGGTTCATTCTGGCGGCTTACCTTTGCTGCGTGGCCCTTTCGCCGCCCGGCGCGGCGCAGGACACTCCACCGCGCGCGTGGACAGACGCGAGCATGGCCGGCTACAGGTTGCCGCTGGCAGCCACCGGCCAGCCTCCTCGTATGATTTCGGGCGATCGTTACTATGCCCTTTCCGAATACAACCTGAAAACTTATCCGGTTTACGCGCCAGGCCGGGAACCCGAAGGCTATATCGAATGGCTGAAGCGGCAGGACCCCGCCCCGCTTGTCGATGTCGGCAGTTTGCGGACTCGAAAGGATTGGCTTGCGGCCGGGCGCGAGGTCTTTTACGGCCGTGAATTGCCTCGTTTCAGCGGGAGTGAAGACAACTATCAGCTTGTTCGCGATCCCAGGGTTGTAGCGGCCTACGGGCTGCAGATCGGCAAGGAGGGCGTTCTCCTCGGTTTGCGGTACGTCGTGCGGCAAAAGGGAAAAATCGAGCTGGGTACAGACACGTGCGCCATGTGCCATACCCAGGCTCTCGAGGACGGTACCGTCATTGAGGGTCCGCCGAATGTCCATACTCCGTTTGGGCCTTTGATGGGAGATCTGACGCGCCGCTACGCGCGCATCAGTCCCGCGTTTCTGAAAGAGCGCCGCATTGACCACATGCGCGAAGACTATCGCGCGCCTTTTCTGAATCCCGATCCGGGCGAGTGGATATTGCATCTCCCGGCCGATCAGATCGCGGATTTGTACGAGCGCGTTCCCCTGGGCGTTTACGCCCGTACCAACACCAGTCTGGAATGGCCGGTCAAAATCGCCAATCTGATTGGCGTCGGGGACATGAAATTCTTCGACCGCACCGGGACCGCGCGAAACCGGGACATCTCGGATCTGATGAAATACTCCGGCTCCATTGCCGACGTATCCGATGCCCTTACCGAATACGCGCCAGGCCCGGAGAATCAATTGAACCTTGCCCACATGGGTCTTGGCGCTGGCATTCGGAGAACGCCGGACGCCATGCTCTATGCGCTGGCGCTTTACGTGCAATCGTTGAAGCCGCCCGAAAACCCGAATGGCGAGACGCCTCTCACCAGGCGGGGCCGTCGCATTTTCGACCAGCAGGGCTGTTCGGGGTGCCATACTCCGCCCCTCTACACCAACAACCGTCTTACGCTTGCCCGCGGCTTTCGGCCTTCCGCAAAGATCATGCAGGAAACCGGCGCCATGGATGTCTCCGTGGGAACGGACCCGAACCTGGCTCTCAAAACACGCAAAGGAACCGGCTTCTATCGGGTTCCGTCGTTGCGCATGGTCTGGCTCGAGCGCGCCTTTCTGCACGACGGTTCAGTCGGATCGCTTGAGGAACTGTTTAGCGACGCCCGATTGCGCCCGGACTTCCATTCATCCAACTGGCCTGCCGCAACGCCCCCGCACGCCGTCGAGGGGCACCCGTTCGGACTGTCGCTCAAGCCGTCGGATCGTGAAGCTCTGGTGGCATTTCTCAAAACGCTCTGAGCGAATCGCCTTTATACAACGAGGAGTCATGAACCCTGGCCGTATCATCGACCTAGCCAACGCATTCTTTGGGTCCTGCGTTCTTTTCACCGCTTCCGATGCCGGAATTTTCGGGCTGCTGAGCCGGCATCCGGCGCTGGATTGCGCCGCCGTCGCCCGCGAATTGAGTCTCAGCGAGCGCGGCGCCACGCTTCTTCTCGACGCCTGCGTCGCCGAAGGACTGCTGAGCAAGACCGGCGATCTCTACTCGAATACGCCGGAATCGCGCGTGTTTCTGACGCCGGGCAGCCCCGCCGATCTTTCGAAGGCGATCCGCTATAACCGCGACATCTATTCCGCCTGGGGAAAACTTGCGGAATTTGCCCGCACCGGCAAGCCCGTGGAACGCCCCGAACTGCATCTGGGAGAAGATGAAGCCCGCACCCGAACCTTCGTCATGTCCATGCACGGCCGCGCGTTGGGCATCGGGCGCGGCGTTGTTCCTCTCCTCGATCTTGCGGGCCGGCGCAGGCTTCTTGACGTAGGTGGCGGCCCGGGAACCTACTCCGTCCTCATCGCGCAGGCTTTCGAGGGTCTTCAGGCCACCGTGCTCGATTTGCCGGCGGTAGTCGCGATCGCGGCCGAACTCATCGAGTCTCAGGGCGCTGCCGATCGCGTCAGCGTGCTCGCCGGCGACTACCATACCGCCGAATTTCCAGCGGGAGTCGATGCCGTAAACTTCTTCGGTATGCTGCACCAGGAATCTCCGGATTCGATCCGGCGGCTGGCCCGAAAGGCCTTCGACGCCCTCGAACCGGGAGGTGTCGTGCACGTCATGGACATGATGACGGACGCGACCCACACAGCGCCTCCGTTTTCCGCCCTGTTCGCCCTGACTATGGCGCTTACTACCGGGAATGGCTGGGTTTTCTCCGCCGATGAATTATCCGGCTGGCTCGGCGAAGCCGGGTTCACCGGCTTCGAAGTGAAGCCCTTGCCGCCGCCTCTGCCGCATTGGCTCGCAAAGGCACGAAAGCCTCTCTGAGCCGGTCGTCATTTCGGCCGGACGTCTTCCCGCACATCCATAATCTGATCGGCGCGGATGTTGTGCAGTGTCTGGATCCCGCCGCCGGGCCACCGGATCTCCACTTCCGTGGCGCTCGTCGCCGCGCCGAGTCCGAACCTCGCAATCCTGTCGCTCGAAGACGCATAACCCACGCTCGTAGTCACCGTATTGAAAAGCCCGCGGCCGTCGGGAACCGTCACTCGAATACTCGCGCCGATGCCGTCCCGATTGCTTTTGACGCCGCGCAGCCGGAATCCGAGATGATGGCCTGCGTTCGCCGTAACGTTTCTGAGAAGCACCGCCTCCGCTCCGATTGCGCTTACCACCACGTCCACCCGACCGTCGTTGTCGAAATCGGCGAAGGCCGCGCCGCGATAAAACGCTGCCCGGCTCAAATCCGCGCCCGCATCTCCGGAAACATCGACAAATCGCGAGCCGTTATTGCGAAAGACGCGGTTCGGAAGGGGCGCCGGGCTGCCCAGAAAACGTCCCAGTTCGGGGAAATGAGAGTTGGCGAAGAACAGGTCCTTGAATCCATCGTTGTCGAAATCGACCAGCCCCACTCCCCAGCCGGTAAATGGCCGCGTCAACGCCAGGCCCGCCCGCGCCGAATAGTCCTCGAAGCCGTTCCCTTTGCCGAGATTCCGGAAAAGCTGAAAGGCGTCGTTCACCATGCCCGTCACGATGATGTCCGGCCAGCCATCGTTGTCGAAATCGCGGAAATCCGTTCCCATACCGGCAATGGCCCGCCCGGCTTCCGGCAGCGCTACGCCAGCTTCGTAAGCCACGTCCTGAAACCGAAATCCACCCAGATTATGGAACAGGAAGTTGGGGACGCTGTCGTTGGCAACGAAGATGTCCATGCGTCCGTCGCCATCGAAATCGCCGAATGCGACGCCCATTCCTTTACCTCGCACGCCGCCAATGCCCGAACTGGCGGACATGTCCGTGAATGTCCCGTCTCCGTTATTCCGGAAGATCTGGTTCGCCACCGGAGCATAGTTGTCGGGGTGGCAATAGAGTCGCGCATGGGCAGGACCGCACGGCCGTTCTTTCGCCGCATCCCACTGAACGTAGTTGGCGACGAACAGATCAAGCTTTCCATCGTTGTCGGCATCGAACCAGCCGGCCGAAACGGACCACGGTTTTCGCTCATCACTGCCAACGCCCGTAAGCCCGGCAGCGGCGGTTACATCTTCGAAGGTTCCATTACCACGGTTGTGGTACAAGATATTCCGATCCACGCCGGCTACGAACAGGTCTGTAAAACCGTCGTTGTCGTAGTCGGCCGCCGCAACCCCCATGGAATACCCCGCCCCACCTACGCCTGCCTGAAGAGTTACATCCGTGAAGGTGCCATTGCAGTTGTTACGGTATAAGCGATTCAGATAAGAAGGGGCATTCTTCGTAAGGGTCGGCGATGTAGCGCCGTTCGTAAAGAAAACATCAATGCATCCATCATTGTTGTAGTCCAGCGCCGCAACCCCGCCTGGCATCAGCTCAATCTGATGGAAATCTCCTGCGGCCCCGTTACTCAGAACGAAGTGAATGCCGGCCCGTGCCGATCGATTCTCAAAGCGAATCTGAGCGAAAACTCCCGGCGTTGCCGCCAGTACCGCCGCGACAAGCGCCAACTTTTTCAATGGCCGCCTTCCGCCGCATTCTCATGAGTGCGCAGCCACTCCGCCTCGCGCGCCGCGTCCTTCGCGCGTCCTGTCCGGCTGTAAAGTCTTACCAGCAGATTGTGTGGCGCGGGACTCCCGGGCTCCAGCGCAACGCTCCGTTCCGCTTCAATGGTCGCAGCGTCATAACGTGCCATCTGTTGCAGCACGCGAGCCTTCCAGAAATGCGCGGTTGCATTGGCATCCCGAATCTGCAGCGTGGCATCAACCTGGCCAAGGGCATTCTCGTATTCGCCCTGTTCATAGAGGACATGCACGTGCGCCAGCAGGAGGTCCAGATTGGCTTTGTTTTGCGGCCGGTTGAGCAGCGCCGGAATCAGCCTGCCGGCGGCTGCCGGATTGCCGCCCTGTTCGAGCGCAATGGCGCGCAGCACCTCGCATTCGTTCTTCACAGCCGGCGCCAGCGACTCGCTGTTCCTCGCCAGAACCTTGCCGAACACCGCGGCGGCCCCGGAGTAATAGCCATTCCTGTACAAAAGCCGGCCCAGGTGAACGAAGTTATCGGGATCAGCAGGCGCCAGTTCCGTCAGCTTTTCCAAAGCGTCGTGGGCCTCCGCAAACATCCCCGTTGCTTCTGCAGTCTCCGCCAGCAGCCGCATTGCTTCGACATTCATCGGAGAAACTTCAACTTCGCGTTGGAAGAACGGCGCCGCCTGCTTTGGCGCACCGAGCCGCAGGAAGCATAAACCTTCTTTATGTAACAGCTCGGAATCCCGCGGGGCATTACGAAGTAATTCGAGGTAAGCAAAAGCCGCATCGCGATAACGCCCGGCCTCGAACAAGGCATTCGCCGAAGCCGTAGTTACGCCTGCCAGCGCCATAAACAACAGGAAAAGATCGGCCAGCATGCAGAGGACAAGCTTAACAGCTCCTGCGGCAAGCTCGACCCAGCTCCGGTCCCCTCGCGTACCCAAACCTCGCGGCTGGCATATAAGTACCATTAGGCACAAATCCCTAGCTAGTACTCTTATCTTCGTACGAATCTATGGATTCGCGGGGCGCCGCTGCCTATAATAGGCCAAGTCCTGAGCGCCGTACAGGCGCCTTCGGGCTTGTGCATTTGTGGTGCGGGGGAGCGTTTATCAATGCGAAAGCTGATCTTGATCGCGTTAGCGATGTCGTGCATAGCAGTCACG
>DAIDJK010000350.1 GCA_027450225.1 Bryobacterales bacterium
TGAACAGTCTGTTGAATCGCGACCCGGGAAGTCCGGTGGGCGAACCGCTAAGGGACGAACCCTCGCCGCTGCCGATGCCGGTGGAAGACCTTCTCCGAAAGGCGAGCGGCCTCGCGCCTGAACTCAATCGCGACGTCGAGCTGATCCGCCGCCAGGAATCCGGCGTCAATCTGGCGCGCAAGCAATTTCATCCCGACTACACGATTTCGGCTGGTTACTTCAACCAGGGCGACATGCCGGCGATGTATCAGGTCCGCGTGGATATTCCGCTGCAGCTTCATCGGGACAGCCGGGAGCGTCCGGCGCTGAATGAGGAGGTGGACCTGCTTGCGGAGTCGCGGCGCAACTTCGAAGCGGCCGAGCAAAATCTGCAATTCCGCGTACGGGCTCTCTACAATACGGCGGAGACGGCGTGGCGGCTGAGAGGCCTGTATGCGGATACGATTCTGCCTCAGGCGGAGCTCGCAGTCGAGTCTTCGCTGGCCTCGTATGAAACCGGGGCGGCAGACCTGGTTTCCGTGCTGAACAACATTTCCGTGCGCATCGACGCCGCCGAGCAGTTTCACGAACAGGAGATGGACTACTCGGTGGCGATCGCACAGCTCGAGGAGATCACCGGCGTGCCGCTGGCCGGCGAAGGGAAAATCCAATGAAAGTTCTGCGCGCCTTGCTGGCAATCGCCGCGATCGGACTCATCTTTGTGGCCGGTTTCGGCTATGGGCGCTGGTACAGCACACGTCCTGCCGCAGCGGCCGGGCGAAAGATCCTCTACTACGTGGATGCGATGCATCCCTGGTACAAGTCCGACAAGCCGGGAATCGCGCCGGACTGCGGGATGAAGCTCGTGCCGGTGTACGCGGACGGAACCCAGGGAGCCGAGCCGGCGCAGGATCGGCGTGTCCTCTATTATCGAGATCCAAAGAAGCCTGGGTACAAGTCCGACAAGCCCGGTCTCAACCCCGAAACGGGCGACGACCTGGAGCCGGTTTACGCCGGCGCGCGGCCCGCGAACGCGATACGGGTTGCGGCGGAGAGGCAGCAACTGATCGGCATTCGCTCCGGCAAGGTGGAGTGGTTTCCTGATGTCCAGGTATTTCATGCGACGGGCCGCGTGGTTGCCGACGAGGAACTGATAACCCGCATTCAGGCAAGAACCGACGGATGGATTACGGCTGTCAGCGCCGATTACACCGGCAAGTTCGTCGCGCGCGGCGAGCCGCTGTTTACCTTCTACAGTCCGGAGCTGCTTTCGGCGCAGCAGGAGTATCTGCTGGCGTCGAAAGCGCGCGCGATCATGCAGCACAGCTCGATGCACGAGATGGCGGAAACAAACGCCGATCTGGCCGACGCGGCGCGGCGCCGGTTGCTGCTGCTGGATTTCACGCCGGCTCAGATCCGGCAAATCGAGGAGTCCCGGAAGCCGATCGAATCGGTCACGGTTTATTCGCCGGCGGACGGTTACGTGATGAGCCGCAATGCGTTTCCGGGCCAGCGCCTCACGCCCGAAACGGAACTCTACACGATCGCGAATCTCTCGCAGGTGTGGGTGATGGCCGATGTTGTGGAAGCCGATGCGCCGCAAATCAGGCCTGGCGAGGCTGCGCACATATCGATTCCGGGTACGGCGGACACGTACTTCGCGAGAGTCATGTACATCCAGCCGCAGATCGACCCGGCCACCCGCACGCTGAAAGTTCGTCTCGAACTGCCAAACCCGAAAATGCGGCTGCGGCCGGACATGCTTGCCGACGCGGAAATCGAGGGCGCCGGGCAGCGAAGGCTGAGCGTGCCGGCGAGCGCCGTTCTGGACGCGGGCACGAGCAAGACCGTGTTTCTGGACCGCGGCGACGGCTACTTTGAACCGCGCGAGGTGGAGACCGGCGTCCGTTTCGCCGACCGGGTGGAGATCGTGAAGGGCCTGAGGGCCGGGGAACGCATCGTCACGTCCGGAACATTTCTGTTGAACTCCGAAGCACAGATCAGGCAGGCGTCGAGTGGAAATGGCATGGCCGGGATGAGCATGCCGCAACCCCAGGCAGGAGCGAACAATGATCAATCGCATCATTGAGTTCTCCGGCCGCAACAAGTTCATCGTGTTCCTGCTTGTTGCGGCATCCGTCGCCGCCGGTTTGTGGTCGATGCGAACGCTGCCGCTGGACGCGATTCCCGATCTCAGCGATACACAGGTGATCGTTTATTCGCGATGGGATCGCAGTCCCGACATTATGGAGGACCAGGTCACATACCCGATTACGAGCGCCATGTTGTCCGTACCCGGCGTACGCACGGTTCGTGGCTTCTCCGACTTCGGCTATTCGTATGTCTACATCATCTTTGATGAGGGCACCGATATCTATTGGGCGCGCTCGCGCACGCTCGAGTACCTCTCTGCGGTGCTGCCGCGATTGCCGCAGGGTGTTCGCACGGAACTGGGTCCGGACGCAACCGGCATCGGCTGGGTGTTCCAGTATGCGCTGACGGATTCGAGCCACACGCACGACCTGGCGCAACTGCGCTCCATCCAGGACTGGTTTCTGCGCTACCAGTTGCAATCCGTTCCCGGCGTTGCAGAGGTCGCGCCGCTCGGGGGCTTCGTTCGCCAGTATCAGGTGAATGTGGACCCGGCACGGCTGCAGGCTTACAGGATTCCGATCACTCGGGTGGTGGATGCCATTCGCTCCGGCAATAACGATGTGGGCGGGCGTCTGGTGGAGTTAAGCGGCGCGGAATACATGGTTCGGGGCCGTGGCTACGCGAAGACGACCGACGACATCGGCAACATCGTGCTGATGGCCTCGGACCAGGGCACGCCGGTTCGCGTCCGTGACGTAGGCAGCGTGGTTCTCGGGCCGGATATTCGCCGCGGCGTTTCAGATCTGAACGGCGAGGGCGAAGCGGTTTCGGGCATTGTCGTCATGCGGCAGGGCGAGAACGCGCTCGCTGTGATCGACCGGATCAAAGCGAAGCTGAAAGAGATCCAGCCGGGCCTTCCGGCCGGAATCAAAGTTCTGCCGGTGTATGACCGTTCCGAACTGATCCTTGATTCCATCGACAACCTGAAACATACCCTGATCGAGGAACTGATTATCGTTTCGATCGTCATCCTGGTCTTTCTCTGGCACATTCCCAGCGCGATTATTCCGGTGCTGACGATTCCGATCGCAATTGTCATCTCATTCATTCCGATGCGAATGATGGGCGTGACAGCGAACATCATGTCGCTCGGCGGCATCGCGATCGCCGTGGGCGCGATGGTGGATGCGTCGATCGTGGTTGTCGAGCAAACGCACAAGAAGCTGGAGGAATGGGAAAGATCGGGGAGGCAAAAGGATTATCACCGGGTGGTGATTGACGCGGTGAAGGAGGTGGGTGGCCCAAGCTTCTTCGCTCTTCTGGTGATTGCCGTCGGCTTCCTTCCCGTACTCACGCTCGAG
>DAIDJK010000351.1 GCA_027450225.1 Bryobacterales bacterium
GATGCGTATGGCTTTCAGCTTCCGCTGCTGGGCGGCATGGCAGCCGCGCTCGATCTCATCGCGCGCCGCGAACAGCCGCCCGATATCCGGCCTGCGCAGCCTCTGATGCCTCCGGCCCGCAAGCCCCGGCGCGTGCACGTCGCAGTCCCGGTCTCCTGATATGTGCGGCATCGCCGGATTTATCGATCTCGAGCCCTTCTACGCCCGCGAATCCACCTTGCGGCGAATGACCGCGGCCATCGCCCATCGCGGCCCGGACGGAGAAGGGACCTTTATCGATGATTTCGCCGCGCTCGGTCATCGCCGTCTCAGCATCATAGATCTCGGCGGCGGCCGCCAGCCGATGTTCAATGAAGACGAATCGCTCGCCGTGATCTACAACGGCGAGATCTATAATCACGCCGAACTTCGGCCTGAACTTGAACGATCCGGGCACCGGTACCGGTCGCACTGCGATACCGAAACGATCCTCCACGCCTGGGAAGAGTGGGGCGATGCAAGCATCGATCGCTATCGCGGCATGTTCGCGTTCGCGATCTGGGATCGCCAACGGCGCCAGCTTTTCTGCGTTCGGGACCGGCTCGGCATAAAGCCCTTCTATTACTTCTTTGATGGCCGGCTGTTTGCGTTCGCGTCGGAGATCAAGGCTCTGCTCGAGCATCCCGCAATTTCAGCGCGCTTCAATGACCGGGCTCTGCCCGAATATCTCACTTTCGGCTACACGAGCGGCGAGGAAACGCTGTTTCGCGGCATTCGTAAGCTGATGCCCGGGCACACGCTGAGAATCTCGATTGACAATTTCCAACCCCTGATCCGGCAATACTGGGATCTGCCGCATTCTCAGCCGTGCCACCGGGGAACAGAGCGCGAGCTCGCCGCCGAGCTTCGTCGCCGCCTCGAAGAAACCGTCCGAATGCGCCTGATGAGCGATGTCCCGCTCGGCATGTTCCTCTCGGGCGGCATCGACTCGAGCGCAATCGCCGCCATCATGCGGCGGCTGGTCGATACCCCCGTTACCACTTTTTCGGTCGGCTACGCGGAACGGCAGTTCAGTGAACTGGAGTACGCCGCCTCAGTCGCTCGCAGCATCGGAACCCGGCATCACGAGATCCTGCTCAGCAGGAACCAATTCTTCGGCGCGCTTCCCGCCCTCATCTGGCATGAGGACGAACCCGTGGTCTGGCCTTCGAGCGTGGCTCTTTACTTCGTCTCGAAGCTGGCCTCGCAACATGTGAAAGTTGTACTTACTGGCGAAGGCAGCGACGAACTCTTCGCGGGGTACGGCCGATATCGGTACCAGCTTTGGAATCAGAAGTGGGCGGATCGCTGGTCCCTCGTTCCGGAGGCGCTTCGGAGCGCCGTTCGCCGCGGCATCGCATCATCCTCGCTGCTTCGCGCCGACGTCCGGCGCAAGCTTGCCCATACGTTTCTGGGGCGCCAGCCGGATCTATCGAGCCTTTATCTTGACAATTTTTATGGCGCTTTCACCTCGCAGCAGCAGTTGCGGCTGCTTGAGCAACCGGATCTGGTGCGAGAGAATTCGCCGTACTCCCACTATCTGGCTTATTGGGCAAAGGGCCGTGACCTTCCGTATCTCGAGCGCATGTTGTTCGCCGATCGCAAGACTTACCTCGTCGAACTTCTCATGAAGCAGGACCAGATGAGTATGGCTACTTCCATCGAGAGCCGGGTTCCCTTCCTCGATCACACTCTGGTGGAGTGGTCTTGCGCAATTCCATCCGCTTTGAAGTTGCGCGGACGCGAAGGAAAGTTCATCCTCAAGAAGGCGGTGGAAGACTTGCTGCCGGCCGATATCATCTATCGCAAGAAGATGGGATTTCCTACGCCGATCAAATCCTGGTTGCTTCATCCTTCCGCCGATGGCATTTATCAGGAACTGCAGGCGCCGGATACCCTGCTTTCCGAATATCTCGATCGCCGCGCCCTTTCAGATCTGATCTCCCGCCATCGCTCGCGGGCGGAAGACGCGACGGATCGCATCTGGAATCTGTATACTCTTCAAACCTGGGGGAACATCTTCCTGGGTGGCCGCGTAGTTGAGCCGATTCCCGGAACGGACATGGCCGCTCGAGTTGTATGAGGATTCTCTGGGTCAAAACCGATTTCCTGCATCCCACCAATCGTGGCGGCCAGATTCGCACGCTGGAGATGCTGCGTCAGTTGCATCGCCGCAACGAAATCCACTTTGTGGCCTGTGACGATCCGGGTTCTCCGGAAGGCCGGGAGCGCGCCTCCGAATATTCGTCGTTCTCCTATCCTGTCCGCCGCCGCATCCCGGACCGCCGTTCGCCGGCCTTCTTCCTTCAACTCGCGAAGAACCTTTTTTCGCCGCTGCCGCTCGCCGTCGGCCGCTTCGAATCCGGCGAAGTGAAACGCGTCATTGCCGGCCTGCTTGCGCGCTTTTCTTTCGACGCCATCGTTTGCGACTTCCTCAACTCCGCCCCCAACATTCCGGACCTCTCGCGCGCCGTGCTGTTCGAGCACAACGTCGAATCGCGCATCTGGGAACGCCACGCCGCGCTCGCGCCAGACCCCTTGCGGCGCGGTTACTTTCGTCTGCAGGCGCGCCGTATGGCGCGTTGTGAGGCGCGCTTCTGCCGTCAGGCCGCGCATGTTGTAGCCGTGTCGTCCAGTGATGCCGGCGAACTCCGGCGCCGCTTCGGCGTTGAGCGGGTATCCGAGATCCCCACCGGCGTCGATACCGAATACTTCGCCCCGCCGGACCGCACCCGCGCCGACTGGGATCTCGTGTTTATCGGCGCCATGGACTGGTTGCCGAATGTCGATGGCGTCCGCTGGTTTACCTCCGAAGTTCTTCCCCTGATCCGCAGCCGCAGACCTGGCGTCACCGTCGCGTTCGCCGGGCGCAATCCCGACCCTAGCGTGCTCGAAGCCGCGCGGCGCGATCCGCTGCTTCATGTCACCGGAACCGTCCCCGATATCCGGCCTTATCTCTGGAATTCGCTGGTGTCGATCGTGCCTTTGCGCATCGGTGGAGGAACGCGCCTGAAGATTTACGAGGCTATGGCGGCCGGTGTCCCCGTGGTCTCTACCTCGATCGGCGCCGAAGGGCTGTCCGTCACCACCGGATCGGACATCCTGCTTGCCGATGATCCTGGCTCTTTCGCCGCCTCTTGTCTCGCACTGCTCGATTCGGCCGATCGCCGGACCGCGCAGGCCACCCGCGCGCGTGAGGGCGTTTGCTCTAATTTCTCGTGGAGGAAAGTAGCGGAGTCGTTTGAAGACATTCTTCGGGCGTCGACCGCGACAAATGCCCTCTCGAGGGCTGCATTTTGATGCCGATCCTCGCCACAGCCGTTGTCGCCGTCGCTTTCCTGCTTGTTGTCTACGTGGTTTTCCTCTACCCGCTGCTTCTCGCGTTCATCGCGCGCCGCAACGCGCTTCCGGTGCGAAAGGATTCCCAGTTGCGCTCCGTCTCCTTCGTAATCGCGGTGCGCAATGGAGAAAAGTTTCTGGCTCGGAAGCTGGAGTCCATCCTCGCCCTGAACTACCCCCGGGAACTGATGGAAATCGTGGTCGTCTCAGACGGGTCGGACGACGGCACCGACCAGATTGCGCGATCTTTTGCGCACGAAGGCGTTCGTTTCATGCGCATTCCCCGCGGCGGCAAGTGCGCGGCTCTCAATGCGGGCGTACCGGCCACTTCGAACGAAATCATCGTCTTCACAGACGTCCGCCAGACGCTCGATCGCAACTGCCTCCGCAATGCCATCGCCTGCTTCGGCGATCCTGGCATCGGCGCGGTGAGCGCGCAGCTGCATATACGCTCTGGCGAAAGCGCCGACGAACACGATACCGGTCTCTACTGGCGCTATGAAGTCTGGATGCGCCGCAACATGTCGAAAATCGGTTCCACCTTCGGAACCAACGGCCCGTTTTACGCTCTCCGCCGGTCGCTCTGGACCCCGATTCCCGCCGATACCCTTCTCGATGACGCGTGGCTTCCCCTCACCGCCATGTTCAAGGGGTACCGGCTGATCCTCGAACCGACCGCGAGAGCCTATGACTATCCCACAGGCCTCGAATCCGAGTTCCGCCGGAAAGTCCGGACACAGGCGGGACTCTATCAGATCCTCCGAACCATGCCCGACATGCTCTCGAGCCGAAATCCCATGCGGTTCCATTTCCTTTCAGCCAAATTCGGCCGCATTCTGATTCCTTATTGCCTCATCGTGATCGCGCTGGCCACCTTCGGCCTTCCTCAACCGCTCCGC
Organism: Bryobacterales bacterium; assembly: GCA_027450225.1. Taxonomy (GTDB): domain Bacteria; phylum Acidobacteriota; class Terriglobia; order Bryobacterales; family Bryobacteraceae; genus BOG-234. The sequence continues at coordinate 4,257 of DAIDJK010000351.1, forward strand.
CGCATCGTGGAACTCTGCCAGTTGGCCTTCTACCTGACAGCTGCGTTCGATATGCTGCTGCCGGACGGATTCTTCCTGAAGCGCTTCACGTCGCCAATTCGAACCTTCCTCGTACTCAGCACGGCTGCGCTCTTCGGCATCAAGGTCTATTTCGTTTCGCCGCGAACGTTGTGGAAAGAGACGAAGGTCCGGCAGGCTGTCCTGTAATCCGCGCGACGTTCTTCCTCAGGCGTGGATAAGCGCGCCGCGGCATTCGCCGAATCCGATCCGCGCGAATCCTTCGCGTGTGCACCACGCGCGAATCGTCACTTCGTCACCATCTTCCAGAAATCCGCGTTTCTCGCCCGTTGGCAGCGCAATCGGCTCCGCTCCGCGTCCCGTGATCTCGATCAAACTCCCGCGTTCGCGCGCGCCTGGCCCTGAGACCGTACCGCTGGCGATCAGATCCCCGGTCCGAAGATTACATCCGTTGCTCGTGTGGTGCGCGATCATCTGAGCGGGCGTCCAGTACAAATCTGCGATCGTCGCCGAACTCAACTCCATCGCCGCTGTTCCCTGCCCGCGCATCTCGCGCGACCAGAGCGACGCCGACAGCCGCACATCGAGCGCTCCCCGCCGGCGATCATTCTCCGAATCGAGATATGGCAGCGGCTCCGGATCGTCCGCGCCCCTGCCGGCGCGCCCGGCCCGATATGGCTCCAGCGCCTCCATCGTCACCACCCACGGCGATATCGTGGTCGCGAAGTTTTTTCCCAGAAACGGCCCCAGCGGCTGATACTCCCACGCCTGGATATCCCGCGCCGACCAGTCGTTGACGATGCACATCCCGAACAGATGCTCACCAGCCTCTCCCACCCCGATCGGCTCTCCCAACGCGTTCCCGCGCCCAATGAAAAATCCCGCTTCCATCTCGTAATCGAGCGCCTTCGAGGGTCCAAACTCAGGAGCGTTCGCATGCGGCTCCTTCCGCTGTCCCGAAGGCCGGTGCACCCGCGTCCCGCTCACCACAATCGACGAGGCGCGTCCGTGGTACGCAATCGGAACCCACCGGTAATTCGGCAGCAGCGGGTTGTCCGGCCGGAACAGTCGCCCTACGTTGATCGCATGGTGGATCGAAGCATAGAAATCGGTGTAGTCGCCGATCGCCACCGGAACCATCATCGCGACATCACCCTGCGCCACCAGCGCCGATTCCACTTGCTCCCGATCCGCGCCCTGGCGCACCAGTTCCATCAATCGCCTTCGCAGCCCGGTAAGCTCCCCTGCCGGGAGGCCCATCAGCGGATTCAGCAGCGGCGCGCTCACCGCCTCTCGCACGCTCGCCGGCAGCAGACCGCGCCTCGCGCACTCGCGCAGATTCAGAATCTGATCGCCAATCGCCACGCCGATCACGCCCGGCTCGAACACTCCGAAAGGCAGATTCTGAATCGGAAAATCGCTGTGCGGATCGTTTGCGCTCTCGACCCAGCTTCTCAGTTCCGGATCGTGTGTTTCGTTCATTGGCTCAGATCAGCCCGAGTGCCCGCAGGTCAGCCATCGGCTCTTCGAACGAACACGACCCGAAGCTGACCATAAACTGCTCGCGCGCGAATCGCAACTGCTCCCCGGAAAGCCCGCGTCCGTGCCATTCCACTCCCGACTCGCTGAACCGGAACGCATCCCCGCGCGACTCTTCCACGGTGTTCAGTACGTCGTCACGTTCCGCTCCCCCAAACACCATCGCCGCCGCCAGCAGCACATTCAGAAATCCGTGCATCGTCTCGCTCGGCGAATCGGCGGCATACGTCAGCGCGTGTTCGCCCCGAATCGCATGATGCAGCCCCGCCGTGGCTTTGAACGCAACTCTTGCCCGGGCGCACTCCGTCAGAAAATTCACCACATCGATCGGTGGTGGAATACTGCCCCGCTCCACTCCGCCCGTCCGGATCTTCGCCCGCTCACCCTCGTCGGATACAGCCTCCAACACGTCCATCCAGTCATGCGAGGCCGGAATCTCGAAACAGGTATCGATGCCTGGTTTCACCAGCGAACACACCACGCCAACCTGTTCGGGGTCGGCTACTCGCACCTCTGCGCTCCGGATTTCACCGAACGAACCCACCGAGTCCAGATCCCGCGGATCGAACTCCGGGCCTGGCAGAATGACGCTCAACGGAATCGCCTGCTCTGTTCCAAGCCCGGCGGCCGCCGCTTCGAACTCGCGCAATCGACCGAGTGGAACCACGAAATTTCCCAGCGCCCACGCATCCGGTCCTCCGCGATACCGAGCGTAATTCCGCACCGCGTGCGCCATTTCGAGCGAGGCCGGCGGAAAAAGTCCCGCATAATCGATCGCCCGCTCCATCAATACGCGGATGGCGCTCACGCGCGCCCCCGGAAGTGATTTTTCAGCCCTTGCCAGCATTCGTAGTACTCGTGCTGCCGCAGGTGCGTATCCATCGCGAACTTCGTCGGACGCACCACCAGACTCGTCTCGAACATGAACGCAAGCGTGTTATCGAGCCTGGTCGGCTTCAGTTCCGCGTTCGCTGCCCGCTCGAACGTCTCAGCATCCGGCCCGTGCCCGGACATGCAGTTGTGCAGGCTTGCCCCGCCCGGTACGAACCCCTCCGCCTTTGCATCATACGCGCCCTTCACCAGCCCCATGAACTCGTTCATGGCGTTGCGGTGAAACCACGGTGGGCGAAAACTGTGCTCCGCCACCAGCCAACGCGGAGGAAAGATCGCGAAATCCACGTTCGCGATACCGTCTACCCCTGAAGGCGACGTCAGCACCGTGTAAATCGAAGGATCGGGATGGTCGAAAGAAACCGTATTGATCGTATTGAATCGCGCCAG